>WLMW01000009.1 GCA_009700025.1 Actinomycetota bacterium | reverse complement strand
GCAAAAGTAGTTGCACGGCATTTAGAGTGCTTGGCACTTTATGCCGACAGTGATCCACTGCTTGCGCACAAACATGGAATTGCTGCTGCACACCATGCCGGTCGATTGGCAGTTGTTCGAGAATCTGCCGGATATGCAGCTTACAGAGCGGGCTATTATGAAATTGCACTAAAGGAGTTGCGAGCAGCGAACAGAATTTCGGGAGATGTCAGCATGTGGCCAGTTATGGCCGACTGTGAAAGAGGATTGGGACATCCACTCAAAGCGTTGGCTTTAGCTGGATCACCAGAGGTAAAGCGTCTTGCTAAAGCTGAAGAAGTCGAGATGCGAATTGTCGCTGCAGGTGCACGTCGCGATTTGGGCGAAGTAGAAGCCGCAGTTGTGACACTCACCTGCAAAGAGTTATCAAATGAAAGTGAAGAATGGGCGGTCCGATTGCGATATGCGTATGCGGATGCTCTATCAGCAGCTGGGCGCATTGAAGAGGCCCGCGACTGGTTTGGTAAATGCGCTGTATTAGATGTTGAAGACACAACGGATGCATACGATCGCAAAAACTAGAAGTTGTACACATTTGTGGTGAAGAATCCATCGCCATGTCAGTGCATTAAGTAAACCTCACACCTCAATACGAATTTGAGGAGTTCTACGATGAACAAAAAAGTTGTTAGCGATTTAGATAATGAACAAGATTTCTCCCTTAATGATTTGCTCTTAAGGGGACGGGTCTCAGCACCTGCAGTAACCAAAGAGCTCCCGAGCGGAGATAAAGTTGTTGAATTTCGATTAATCATCACTCGAGAAAAGCGAGACGGTGTCGACACTCTCGATATTGCCGCATGGAGCGCTAAATCACGTCGATTTGCAATGAACCTTAAGACAGATGAATGGATTGAGGTTTCGGGTAGCGTGCACAGGCGTTTTTGGAAGAGCGCGACCGGCGTTGCTAGCCGTTGGCAAGTAGAAGCAATAGAGATGGCGCGAATATAGGTACGCTTAGCCCTATGGCAAACGACATATTCGCGACATTGAGAACCTACCTGTCCAAGGTCACTGACGGTGCCACAAGTGCCAACGAAGTTGCAGCCTCAGTCAATCAATGGGTACGCGAAGGCGGAGAAGCGCTCAAGATCAAGATAGAGGATGAGGTTGAACGCTCTGTCTCTAAAATGGGATTTGTTAAAAGGGGTGAGTTCGAAGCGCTGAAGGAAGAGGTAGCTCGCTTGAAGGTCACATCAACTGCCAAGACATCAACTAGAAAGAGCGCACCACCTAAAACCTCTCAATCAAAATCAACTTCAGTTAAGAAATCGCCGATACAGAAAAAAACGGCTAAGAAAGTGAGCAAATAAATGCAGGAGAATGAATCATTAATTGTTGAGAACTTAGTAGAAGAAGTTCGTAACGAATTGGTAGAGATTGATGCCATGGCAATAAATGATCACGCACAACGTTTTGAACAATTACATAGCAAACTGAGTACTGCGCTATCTTCAATTGACGGTCTTTAGTAGAAGTTCATCACAGTGAAGATACGTCTTGACGCAGAGCTTGTGCGCCGTGAATTGGCTCGCTCACGGGAGAATGCATCTGATCTCATTGAATCGCGTTCAGTCCTGGTCAATGGAATTCCAGCCACTAAGCCGGCAACTATGGTTGATTCCCAAACCTCCATTAAGTTAGCTGGCAAGCGCGATGATTTTGTCTCTAGAGGTGGTCATAAACTAGCTGGAGCGCTAGATGCATTTGCCGATGTTGTAGTCGACGGTCGACGCTGCTTGGATGCTGGAGCCTCTACAGGTGGTTTTACAGATGTTCTTTTGCGCAGGAATGCGGCCCATGTAGTTGCTGTTGATGTTGGATATGGTCAACTCGCTTGGAGCTTGCGACAAGATCCTCGCGTCAGCATTTTAGATCGCACTAATATTCGCCACTTAACTGGGGATGTAGTTGGTGATCCGATTGACTTAGTTGTCGCTGATTTAAGTTTTATCTCATTGACTTTAGTACTGCCAGCACTTGCAGCTGTTTCAAAGCCAGAAGCGGACTTCATCCTTATGGTCAAGCCCCAGTTTGAAGTTGGACGGGAAAAACTAGGTGCTGGAGGAGTTGTGAGAGATCCAGTTCTTCGTAAGGCCGCTGTCATTGAAGTGGCTGAATCCGCTTTTGATGTAGGTCTTGGGACTATGTCGATAGTTGCTAGCCCACTTCCAGGTCCTGCTGGAAATGTGGAGTATTTCCTGTGGCTAAAGCGTGGTGCCTCATCGATTGATTTTCTTGCTTTAGATAAAGCGATTGAAGAGGGGCCAGCGTAATGCGCAATCTTCTTCTTGTATGCAACCCATCACGTCCTCAGGCCGTAGAAGCTGCAAAAGTCCTCACTAAGGAGTTCGTTCAAGCTGGATTCAATATTTTTACAATCTCAGATATTGCAATTGAAGGTGTTACAAACTCAACTGCGCAAGAGCTGCCAGAGCTTGAAGTTGGTTTAGTTTTGGGTGGCGATGGAACTATGTTGAGAGCGGCCGAAGTTACCCGATTTCATCAAATTCCATTGCTCGGCGTGAATCTCGGTCATGTTGGTTTTTTGGCAGAAGTTGAAGAAACGACATTGGAGTCAATAGCTGCATCGATCATCGGTAAAAAATATGTCATAGATTCGCGTATGACGGTGCAGTACTCCGTTATTCGTCATGGCAAGAAAGTAAGCGAGGGTTGGGCGCTCAATGAGGTAACCGTTGAACGCCAGCGGGCAACAATGGTTGAGCTTTTCCTAGAAATAGATCAAAGACCTATTTCTAGGTGGGGTTGCGATGGTTTGATCTGTTCTACACCTACTGGTTCTACGGCCTATGCTTTTTCAGCGGGTGGTCCGGTTGTCTGGCCAGAGGTTGATGCTCTTGTTGTACTCCCGATTTCCGCTCATGCGCTTTTCTCTCGCCCATTGGTTATTTCAACAAAGTCTCAAATCGTTGTTCGGATAGAATCGGATGAAGCCTTGCTCTCTGCCGACTCTTTGCGCAAGTTTGATCTCTTAGCTGGTGACCAAGTCCATATCTCCAAAGATGTCAGAGCGGTTCAATTGGCACACCTGAGTAACACTCTTTTTAGTGATCGCTTGGTTGCAAAATTTAGACTACCGATTCAAGGATGGCGCGGTGAGTGAGCGAACTTTTCTTGACGAAATTACGATTCGTTCGATTGGCGTCATAGACCAAGCAACCATCGAGTTCTCAAGTGGATTAACAGTTCTTTCCGGTGAAACAGGTGCCGGAAAAACCATGATATTGACCGCCCTCAATCTAATTTTAGGTGGCAAGAGTGATAGCGCCCTTGTTCGACAGGGGAGCGAAAGACTCATAGCGAGTGGTCGGTTTAGAGTTCCAACTGATCTGAACGAAATTTTCGATAATTTTGGAGTGGTGATTGAGGAGAATGAGCTCGTAATTTCACGCTCCGTCAATAGTGATGGAAAAAGTAAAGCCACCTGTAATGGAATTGCCGTTACAGCAAACACTTTGATCAATATGAGTGAATTTATAGTGGAAGTGCACGCACAAGCAGCAAATCTTAATATTAGTAAGTTGCCAAAGCAACGCGAGCTATTGGATAAGTTTGCTGGTGACCCTTACAAAAAGGCTATTGCAGATTACTCCCATGTACTCGAGAGATATTTTGAATTAAAATCTCGGATTGATTCTTTGAAAAAGTCTAAAGCGCAGAAAGACAGTGAACTAGAAGAGTTGCGAGAATTTCTATCAATACTAGAAAAATTGAAATTGCGTCAAGGCGAGTATTCTAAAATCAATGCATCTATTGAACGCTTATCCAATGTTGAAGAGTTGCGAATAGCCGGAATAACTGCCAGTAGTGCAATCGATGATGAAGAATCTGGGGCGCTGAATTCGTTAAATGTAGCCAGGCACGCACTCGATTCAGCGCGATCTAAAGACGCCGAACTTGAGTCAATACATGCAAAAGTGAGTGATGGTTATTTTCTCATAGATGATGCGCGCACTGAACTTGCGGCATATATTCACTCACTTGAAGCCGATCCTGATCAGCTTGAAGTTTTAAACTCCAGAAAAGCGGTAATAATTGCACTTATCAAGAAGTACGGCGGAAATGGAAATCTGGATGTTGAGTCCGATAATTTAGTTCATAAATATAGCCAATCGGCTGATGCGATGGCAGATTTGGAAGGTGGAGACGATCGGTTGCACGCGATGGAATTGGAGTTGAAGTCCACTAAAGAAGCACTTGTTAAGAGTGCTAGACATTTGACTCATGTACGCACAGAAGCTGCAAGTAATCTGTCAGCTCTTGTCACTCAAGAAATTCACGAACTGTCCATGCCACATACTTCTTTTTCAGTCCAGATTAAAAGTGCGGATTACTCTGCCTTGAAGGAGTCAGATTTCACGGTATTAGGTTGTGATGAAATTTCAATGTTTATCTCTTCACACAAAGATGCACCACTGGTAGCGCTGGCGAAAGGTGCAAGTGGTGGCGAGATGTCGCGTGTCATGCTAGCGCTAGAGGTTGTTCTGGCTGCAACTCATCCGGTCGGTACATATATTTTTGATGAGGTTGATGCTGGGGTTGGTGGAAAAGCTGCGATAGAAGTAGGTCGGCGTTTACACGCCCTGTCTCGGCATGCGCAGGTGGTTGTGGTTACTCATTTACCTCAGGTAGCTGCTTGGGCCGACTCGCATTTTGTGGTTACAAAAGACATTAATGGTTCGGTGAGTCAAAGTGATGTGCGAAAAGTAGATGGAGAAGATCGCATTGAAGAGATTGCGCGCATGTTGGCGGGCTTAGAGAACTCAACAAGTGCCCGCGAACACGCCGCTGAACTGCTTTCTCTCAAGGTGTAACGGAGAGAGTTAGTTAAGTGATAGGTTCGTCTCCCATGGGCCAGCAACATGTGACGAAACATATTTTTGTATCCGGCGGAGTCGCCTCATCTCTTGGCAAAGGACTCACGGCATCATCATTAGGAAGACTTCTCGTAGCCCGCGGACTGAGAGTCACTATGCAGAAACTAGATCCATATCTGAATGTGGATCCTGGAACGATGAATCCATTTCAGCATGGCGAAGTTTTTGTCACAGATGATGGAGCCGAAACTGATTTGGATATTGGACATTATGAAAGATTTTTGGATACCAATCTTCATGGTTCAGCAAACGTCACGACAGGACAGGTTTATTCACGAGTAATAGCACGTGAGCGCCGGGGTGAATATCTAGGAGAAACAGTCCAGGTTATTCCGCATATCACTAATGAAATCAAGGAACGTATCCGAGCTATGGCTGCTCCAGATATCGATGTAGTGATTACCGAAATTGGTGGAACCGTTGGAGATATTGAGTCGCAGCCGTTCTTAGAGGCCGCTCGGCAGATTCGTCAAGAAGTTGGTCGAGACAATGTCTTCTATCTCCATGTCTCATTAGTGCCCTACATCGGACCATCAGGGGAGTTGAAAACTAAGCCCACCCAACACTCTGTTGTTGCTCTGCGAAGTATTGGTATAGCACCAGATGCGATTGTCTTGAGATCCGATCGTGAAATTCCAATAGGTGTTAAGAAGAAGATTTCGCTCATGTGCGATGTTGATTTGGCAGCTGTTGTAGCAGCCGTAGATGCCCCATCCATTTACGACATTCCCAAAGTTCTACACTCGGAAGGTCTAGATGCATATGTTGTAAAACGTTTAGGACTGATTTCCCATGATGTTGAATGGGGAGAGTGGGATGTTCTCTTAGAAAAGGTGCATCATCCGAAACACACGATACGGGTTGGTTTAGTTGGAAAATATATTGATTTACCAGATGCATACCTGTCCGTGTCAGAGGCGTTAAGAGCAGGTGGATTTGCAAATGAAGCGAAAATTGAAATTGTTTGGATTCCTAGTGATGATTGTGAAACCGAGGAAGGAGCAGAGAGAAATTTGCATAATGTAGATGCGATCTGCGTTCCTGGAGGTTTTGGAATTCGCGGAATCGAAGGAAAAGTCGGAGCGCTTAAATACGCTAGAGAGAAACGAGTTCCCACCTTAGGTTTATGTCTTGGACTTCAATGCATGGTGATTGAAGCGGCAAGAAACTTAGCAGGCATCACAGATGCCATTTCATCTGAATTTTCAGATTCAGGAACTCCCGTAATAGCGACTATGGAGGATCAAAAAAACATTGTTGCAGGCCATGAAGATATGGGAGGGACCATGCGATTGGGTCTCTATACAAGTGATTTGTTGGCTGGTTCGGTAGTGGCGCTTACTTATGGTGAAACACAAATTTCTGAGCGACATCGTCATCGTTATGAGGTGAATAATCTTTATCGCGATCAAATCTCTTCGGCCGGTTTGATTTTTTCAGGATTCTACAAAGAACGTGATCTGGTTGAATTTGTAGAACTACCGAAAGAGGTGCATCCTTACTACGTAGGCACGCAAGCTCATCCAGAGCTTCGGTCTCGTCCCACTCGTCCTCACCCACTCTTTGTGGGGTTAATTGCAGCGGCAGTGGCATTGAAAGGTTAATCCTTCATGATTGTTGGTATCCCTAAAGAAGTAAAAATCAATGAGTCACGGGTGGCGATAACTCCCGAAGGTGTTGGCGAGTTTATAGCCGCTGGCCATTCTGTGGTCATAGAAATTGGAGCAGGCGAAGGATCAGCAATCCATAATTCAGATTTTCAATCTGCCGGAGCGACAATGGTTGCCAGTGCACAGGAAGTATGGGCACAGGCAGAGTTAGTAATCAAAGTCAAAGAACCTATAGAGATTGAATATTCGCGGATGCGCTCAGATCAAATTCTTTTCACGTATCTTCATCTAGCCGCTTCTCGTACCTGCACAGATGCACTCATGGGAAGTGGCATAACTGCCATAGCTTACGAAACAGTAGAAGTGAACGGAGCATTACCTCTCTTAGCCCCAATGAGCGAGGTGGCTGGTCGCTTAGCTACGCAAGTGGGTGCGACTGCATTGCAACGACCAAATGGCGGTCGAGGTACTTTATTGGGCGGTGTTCCTGGTGTGGCACCCGGTCGAGTAGTTGTCATCGGTGGTGGAGTTGCAGGTGTAAACGCAGCGGTAATTGCGGTGGGCATGGGTGCTGATGTAACTGTATTCGATCGCTCCATAGCACGTCTTGCCTATATTGACACAACTTTTGGTGGACGTATAAAGACTCTCGTCGCATCTGCGCATGCGATTGATCGTGAAGTTAGATTAGCGGATTTGGTTATTGGGGCTGTGCTAATCCATGGCGCAAAGGCACCGCAATTGGTTTCGAATGAACTTGTGAAGAAAATGAAATCAGGTTCAGTCTTAGTTGACATAGCTATTGATCAAGGTGGGTGCTTTGAAGACAGTCGTCCAACCACACACTCTGACCCAACATATCTAGTCCATAATTCAATTTTTTATTGCGTTGCTAACATGCCGGGAGCAGTGCCAGTGACATCCACATATGCTCTTACTAACGCGACACTTTCTTATGCATTATCGATTGCCAATTATGGTTGGCGCGAAGCATGCATGAAGGATTCTGGTCTTGGAAAAGGCATCAATGTACACGGCGGAAAAATTTACTATTCGGCCGTTGCGGAAGCACATGGATACCAGCACTTTAAGTTTTAGCGCGCTGGCACAGTCTTTTTTGAATTATTGTGCGGTTGAACGAGGCTTAGCGGCGAACACTATTGCCGCCTACCGACGTGACTTAGAAAAGTTTTCTGCATATATAGGCGATAGTGCGGTTGCGGAAATCGAGGCCACAAAAATCCAAGATTTTGAATCAAGTTTGCGTCTGGCAAAACTTGCACCTTCGAGTATAAATAGAATCGAATCAACGTTAAGAGTTTTTTTCCTTCACTGTCACAATGAGTACGAGATGATTAATCCCACACTTGAAATCGTTAGTAGTAAATCTGTGCGGCGGCTTCCAAAGGCGCTTCGAGTGGAACAGATTGTTGCACTCATAGAAGCGGCAGATAAACAGGGAGAGCCAATTACATTGCGAGACAGATTATTAATTGAGCTTCTTTATAGCAGTGGAGCTCGCGTGAGTGAGTTGATTGGTATGAATGTAAATGACATCTCAACGATTGGGATAAATGACGAGATAGTTTCAACAGTTAAACTCCGTGGTAAAGGAGGGAAAGAGCGGATTGTACCTATCGGCGTATTCGCGACTAAAGCAGTAACTAATTATTTGGTAAGGATTAGACCCGGATTGGCGGCCAAAACTTTGCACCCAGATAACGCGCTCTTTCTTAACGCCAGAGGTGGTCGGCTTTCCAGACAGTCTGCTTGGAATATTGTTTTGGCTAGCGCGAAAGCCGCTGGAATAACTGAAAAAGTATCTCCCCATGTATTCCGCCACTCGTATGCAACCCATCTACTAGATGGTGGTGCTGACATTCGCGTAGTTCAAGAATTGTTAGGTCATGCATCAGTCAATACAACCCAGATTTACACGCTCATCACGATCGATAAAGTGAGAGAGAGTTATGCAATGTCTCACCCACGAGCTTAATTACTCTTTACAGACCTCGAAGGCGTCTAGCAAGAATACTTTGGTCACCCTTGGCTTCTAAATCTGCGATTATTACGGCGATAGATTCACGGACAATACGCCCGCGATCGGCCGCTAGTCCTAAATCACCACGAAGAAGCAATCGTGCCTGATCTAAATCGAAAAGTTCATCCGGGGACAAGTAAACCGTTATTTTCTCATCATGTCGTTCGCGACCAGATGGAGAACGGTCAACAGTAGTAACTCGTCGTCGCGCTATTGAGCGGACTCCCTTCTTTACTGAAGGCGCTTTTGGTGTCGCAATAGCAGGAGGAACAAGTGGAGCAGCTGACTCTTGGTTATTGGGCACAGAACTTAATGCTGGCGCAGTTGAACGGAAGAGTTCGTCAGCTCCTGGGAGATTAGCTCTACGGGTCATCGGGCGCCTCCTCGGGCAATTAGTTCACGGGCAAGTCGTCGATAAGAAGCAGCACCATCTGAGGATGATGCGTACGTAGTAATTGGCTCGCCTACAACAGTAGTTTCTGGAAAACGAATGGTTTTGGCGATGATGGTTTCAAAAACATCATCTGGAAATTGCTCAAGAATTCTTTCTAGTACCTGTCGATTGTGTGAAGTTTTCTTATCGTACATAGTGGCCAATATTCCAATAAGACGAAGATCTGGATTCAAGAAATTCTTTACTTTATCTAAGTTGCCCTTTAGCTCGATAAATCCGTGAAGTGCAAAGTACTCACATTGCAGCGGCACTATAACTTCATCTGCAGCAACGAGAGCGTTAATCGTTAGCTGCCCCATGGTCGGTTGACAGTCAATCAGTATCACGTCGTAATAATCCTTCAATGATGTCAGCGCTCGTTTAAGATATTGCTGTCCACCGATTTCGGCACCAAGGGTTGTTTCAGCAGTTCCTAGATCTCGGTTTGCTGGAAGAAAATCCAAACCAGGAACAGAGGATTTCAAAATAATAGTTTCTACGGATGCGGTTGGTGTCATCAAAGCGTAATAAACAGTCTGTTCTAAAGGCAGTGAGTGAGCATTGACTCCCAGGCCAAGAGATAATCCACCCTGCGGATCAAAGTCAACTAGGAGTACACGTCGACCAAATTCAGCTAATGAAGCACCAAGATTGATAGTCGTTGTAGTTTTTCCAACGCCACCTTTTTGATTAAATATTGCTACTACTTTGGCGTTCCCATGTTCTGAAATGGGGGTGGGTACATCAAAGATCTTGGCAGTTTTGCCCAGAAGCGTTGAAGTAGTTGAAATCTCTTCACGAATTGTCGATTTAGCGCTCAAACGTCAAACCTCTTTCTAGATATTGGCCCGAGCCTACGCGCTACACGGTTCTTGGGCAAGTGTGAAGTAAGGTGCCTCCATGGATCTATCGATGGAGGCGTCAGCCGACGTTAACGCCGCTAGCTCGGCAGCTTTTTCCGTGCACCTTGAAAATTTTGATGGCCCATTTGACCTGCTGTTACAACTTATTTCACGGCACAAGATGGACATCACGGAGATATCGCTGAGCATAGTGACGGATGAATTCATATCCTTTATTCGGGCACTTGAGGTGAGCGGTGAAGGGTGGCGACTTGATCAGGCGACAGAGTTCTTGGTCGTGGCTGCAACGCTTCTTGATTTAAAGGCGGCACGACTGTTGCCGAGCGGAGAAGTCGACGATGAAGAGGATCTCGCGCTTCTTGAAGCTCGAGATATTCTCTTTGCTCGCCTGCTTCAATATCGGGCGTTCAAGGAGATAGCCTCAACCTTTTCCGAAAGAATCGCGATGGCTGACAAATCATTTCCGCGCATCGTCGCACTTGAACCAGCGTTGGCAGCACTTCTACCAGAGGTGCTGATAGGCGTAGGTGCCGCTAGGTTTGCTGCCATCGCTGAACGCGTTCTGACGCCTAAAACCACGCCAGTAGTAGGCGTAGAGCACCTCCATCTGCCATTGGTGAGCGTCACAGAGGAGTCCAGGCGCGTTGTAGAAGCGTTGCGCCGTTCAACGTCACTTTCTTTCAGAAACCTTATCGCCGATGCGGATAGTACGCTGGTGGTCGTCGCGAGGTTTCTTGCACTTTTAGATCTATACCGCCAAGGCGTACTGCGATTTAACCAGGTGATTGCTCTCGGAGAGCTCCAGATATCCTGGACGGGTTCGCTCCAGGGCGAGATTGAAGTAAGTGATGAATTCGATATTCCAATAGTCATTGAAGATGCTGATTTAAACGAAATGGGTGAAAATGTCTAATGTTGAAGTAGAGCGTTCTATCGAGGCGATTCTCATGGTGGTCGATGAGCCTGTCTCGGAAATTACTCTTGCGCAAGTCTTAGAGCGCCCGATAGATGAGATTGAAGCGGCATTAACCGTACTGACTAGCAGTTATGAAGATCGAGGATTCACTTTGAAAAAAATAGGTGGGGGATGGCGCTTTTATAGTCACCCAGAGTGCGCTGCGGTGGTAGAGAAATTTGTTCTAGATGGTCAGCAATCTCGCTTAACACAGGCAGCGCTAGAGACACTCTCGGTTGTTGCTTACCGCCAACCAGTCTCCAGGGCCCGAGTGTCGGCAATTCGGGGCGTCAACGTTGAAGCGGTTATGAAGACTCTCATAACGCGAGGTCTGGTTGAGGAGTCAGGACTGGAGCACGAGACGGGTGCAATTTTATACACGACGACCAGCTATTTCTTAGAGCGATTAGGCCTGAATTCGCTAGCAGATTTACCAGCGCTAGCGCCGTACCTACCAGATCTTGACGGGCTAGACGAGATCCTTGATTCGCTAACCGAGTAAAGTTCGCGCTATTGTTGTCTCCGACAGTCGGGAGACAGCCATGGGCGATATACGCCTCAATAAAATTATCGCTGATGCAGGCATCACAAGTCGTCGCGGTGCAGATGAGCTAATCGATTCTGGTCGAGTCACAGTCAACGGGCTAGTAGTCCGGACTATGGGCTCTAAATTTGATCCTTCCAAAGATGAAGTAGCAGTTGATGGTGAGACAATTCATCGTTCTATGACTAAGAGTTATCTTGTACTTCATAAACCTAAGGGTGTTTTGTCAACTATGTTTGACCCAGATGGTCGACCATCGCTCAGTGATTTTATTGACTTGCGCCGGGAGAGGCTTTTTCATGTGGGCCGGCTAGATAAGGATTCCGAGGGGTTGATTTTGTTGACCAATGATGGTGACCTTACTTTCAGAGCGACGCACCCTTCTTTCGGATTAGAAAAGACCTACATAATCGAATACGACGGGAAGTTACCGACCGGTGTCGACAAAGTTCTAATGAAAGGAGTTGAGCTTGAAGATGGAATGGGACGAGTTCTTCACTTCAAAGAGCTCTCACCTCGATGGATTGAAGTCAGCATTCATGAAGGCCGATATCACATAATCCGGCGGCTCATGGAGGCAGTGGAAGTAGATGTCCTGCGGTTGATCCGTACGAAGTTTGGACCGATTTCCCTTGGAGATACCCCGGAGGGTCGCTGGCGAGATCTCAATGGTGGAGAGTTAACAAATCTACGAAACGTTTTAGGGTTATAAAGATATAGACATATATCTATAAAAGCGTAAAAGACGTTATAATGATTTATCGACAATATGAAAATAAATATAGATAAATAGACAAACATAACCGTAAAATACGTCCACATTATCGACATATCTGTTTTTCTCGCATCAGATTAAACCAGCCGAGTTTAAGGGGAGAATGAAAAATTGTTGCTAAATCTATATATAGCTTAAAGGTCTAGTAGGTAAAAAGAGAATTTAAATCACGGCGTAATTGCATTAAGAAAGGTACCCTTGTCTCATGAGAGCAATTCGTGGCGCTATTCAAGTCGAAGAAAATTCGGCGCAGTCGATAGCTTCTGGAGTCAAGGAGCTCATCGGCGCAATAATGCGTAGCAACTCGTTAACCCCTTCAATGGTCATTTCAGTTATTTTCACTTCGACTCCAGATCTCACAGCGGCTTTTCCGGCTGCTGCATGTAGAGAGATTGGCTTTGAGTCCGTACCCCTTATTGGTGCGGTAGAAGTGGATGTACCTGGTGCTTTGGACAGGACAATTCGCGTGATGCTCCATTGCGAAACTACTTTGTCGGGCGAAGCAATTTCGCATATCTATCTGCGTGGTGCTCAAGCGCTCCGCAAAGATATAGCTCAGTAATGCTCAACAAGGTCCGAATAGTTGGCTCAGGTTTGATTGGAACTTCAGTCGGTTTGTCTCTGAAGGCGCAAGGAGTTGTCGTTCAAATGGTCGATTCGGATGAAGCCTCCCAGGCTCTAGCCAACGATTTGGTCGGAGGGCTCGAAGTTTCCAATCCTGACGTTGTAATTTTTGCAACTCCGATTTCACAGATTCCACTGATCATTGAGCGTGAATATGCACTAAACCCCAACTCGACATTTATGGATGTTGGTAGTGTAAAGAATGAAGTTCTACTCGAGGTCGAGAAATCTTCGCTTCCGCTGACACGATTTGTACCGACTCACCCAATGGCCGGTCGTGAAATCGGGGGAGTTCAGTCAGCCAGAGCAGACCTGTTCGCAGCTCGTAGTTGGGTTATAACACCGACTAATGAATGTCTACCAGAGTCCATAAACCTGGTTATCGAAGTGATCAAAGCAGTTGGCGCTGATTTGATTGCCCTGCCGGCCGATGAGCACGACAGGGCCGTAGCTGTTGTTTCTCATCTTCCACAAATTCTGGCCAGCCTTTTGGCGCAGGGGCTTCATTCAATTCCTGATCATTGGTTGGATCTAGCTGGTGGTGGTTTGCGAGACACCACACGTATCGCGAGTTCTGATGCGCAACTATGGAGTGAAATTATTTTCTCCAACAGACGCGAAATTTCGATAGTGGCAGAGTCCATGTATCAGCGCCTTGGGGAGTTGATTGAATCCCTTGATAATAAGGAGTTTATTCGCGAGTTTATTGAAAAGGGCAAGTCAGGCAGATTGCGAATCCCTGGCAAGCATGGTGGCACGGCTCGCGATTACTCATATCTTCCGATTGTTATCGATGATAAACCGGGACAACTCGCGGCCATTTTCAACGAATGCGCAAATATTTCTGTAAACGTAGAAGACTTATCGATAGAGCACTCACCTGGGCAATTAAGTGCACTCATCACGCTCGCGCTTTCTGACAATGATGCAATTGAGTTGTCTGCTCATCTTTCTGCGATCGGATGGAATGTTCATCCGGTTCTCAAATAGAAGTAGGCTCACCTCATGGGCATAGTCGTAGCAATTGATGGCCCGAGTGGCGCAGGCAAGTCAACAGTTTCAAAAGCAATAGCCATCCGCGCTGGTTGGAATTACCTAGATACTGGTGCGCTGTATAGAGCCGTTACATGGGTTGCTCTTGAAAGCAAAGCTGAAAAAGCTAGCGAAATCATCGCTGCACTCAAGCAGACACCCATTCGTTTTCTGCCTGATCCACATAGTCCACACGTTTACGCCGGTGATACTGAGATTACACAGTCCATACGTGGAACATCTGTCACAGAAAATGTTAGTCGAATTAGTTCTATGCCAGAAATACGTCGAGAACTTTTAAGTATTCAGCGAACAATTGTCGATAGAGCAGAACGCGGAATCGTTGTAGAAGGTCGTGACATAGCTACAGTTGTTATACCTGACGCACCGCTAAAAATTTATCTAACAGCAGAATTAGACGCACGTGCAGAGCGTAGAGAAGGCGAGACTGACGATAAAAGCGTGAACGTAAGGGCTTCACTGGATTCACGGGACACGCTAGATTCAACTCGCACAATTTCACCGCTCACAATTGCACAAGATGCCGTTACCGTGGATTCAACATATTTGAATATTGAAGAAACTGTAGATCGAATCTGGGAATTATTGCGCGAGCGCTCCTTGTTAGGTCTACCGATCGTTGCAATTTTAGGCCGTCCTAACGTTGGAAAATCCACGCTTATTAACCGTTTCATAGGTCGGCGTGAAGCTATTGTTGAAGATGTTCCAGGAGTTACTCGCGATCGCGTTCAATACGAATGCGAATGGGGCGGACGCAGATTCATTGTTATGGACACCGGTGGTTGGGAAGCGAAACCTGATGGTATATCTATTCAAGTAAGTGCTGGTGCTGAAATTGCCATGGATGAGGCTGATGTACTCGCATTCGTAGTTGATGCACAGGTCGGTGCATTGGATGAGGATGACATTCTTGTTCAACGATTGCGCAAAGCGAAAAAGCCATTAATTTTAATCGGAAATAAAGTTGATGGTGAACGCGAAGAATCAGAGGCTCATGGACTGTGGAGCTTAGGACTAGGTGAGCCATATTTTGTTTCTGCTCTGCACGGTCGGGGAAGTGGTGATTTACTCGATCGAATTGTTAAAGAGCTTCCAGAAGTTGGAGGTGCTCAAACACAAGATGGTTACCGCAAGGTTGCTCTCATTGGAAGACCTAATGTTGGGAAATCCTCACTCTTAAATGCACTTGCGGGAGAGAATCGTTCGATCGTTGATGATGTCGCGGGAACAACTCGCGATCCAGTAGATGAGCTCATTGAGTTTGGTGGGTCGACGTGGCGATTTATCGACACTGCTGGATTAAAGAAACGGGCCAATCAAGCTTCTGGTACAGATTATTACGCTTCTCTTCGAACACAAAGTGCACTTGAAAGATGTGAAGTTGCAGTCGTTGTTTTAGATGCATCCGAACCGATCACTGAGCAAGACTTACGAGTAATCACCATGGTGGAAGAAGCCGGCAAGGCTATGGTAATCGTGATGAATAAATGGGACCTAGTCGATGAAGATCGACGTGAGCAACTTGATCGCGAAATTGATCGGCATCTAGATCAGGTCGAGTGGGCACAGAGAGTCAATGTTGCTGCCAAGACTGGTTGGCATAGAGATCGTTTAGCTCCAGCAATACGGACAGCTTTGGATAGCTGGGAGCGACGTGTTCCTACCGCAAAACTTAACTCCTTCCTGGGTGCACTTATTGGCGCGACCCCTCCACCTGTTCGAGGCGGAAAACAGCCAAAGATTTATTACGCAACACAGGCTGGCATTGCGCCACCAAAATTCGTAGTGTTTTCAAGTGGTTGGATAGAAGCCTCTTATCGTCGGTTTATTGAACGTAGACTGCGTGAGGAGTTCGGTTTTCCTGGTACGCCGGTACAAGTGGCAATCAGAGTGAAAGAGCGGGATTAATGAAGAAGGACACCTATTTTACGATTCCTAACGCGCTCACTTTTTTACGTTTATGCGGCATCCCTCTATTTATCTACTTGACGTTGAACCTTCATGCCAATGCGTGGGCCATTGTTGTCTTAGCTATAGGCGGTGCAACAGATTATTTTGATGGAAAGCTTGCTCGCGCTTGGGGTCAGACATCACGCCTAGGTGAAATTGCCGATCCAGCAATAGATCGACTTTATATTCTGGCAATCCTGATGGTTTTCTTAATTCAGGGCGTATTACCCCTTTGGTTAATAGCTCTTTTAATTACACGAGATTTGGTCTTAGGGGTCGTGACAATTGGGCTTCGTCGAAAAGGTTATGGAGTTTTAAAGGTTACTTATCTTGGCAAGGCGGCAACTTTTAATCTCATGTACGCATTTCCCTTTTTACTTTTAACGCACATGCACAATGCCCTAGGAACGATCGCCTTTGTGATTGGTTGGAGTTTTGCTATCTGGGGCGTTGGCCTTTACATTTCAACAGGTATAGATTACTTGCGCAGTGCTACGTCAACGATAAGAGGCGGATATGTCATCAACTCCTGAAAATCTCCAATACACCAAAGAGCATGAGTGGGTATCTTTGGAGGGCAGTATTTATAGGATGGGAATTACAGATTACGCACAGGCCGCACTTGGTGACATTGTTTATGTACAGTTGCCAAAAATTGGGGAACACGTAATCGCTGGACAAGTCTGTGGTGAGGTCGAGTCAACAAAATCTGTGTCCGAAATTTACTCGCCAGTTACCGGCTCTGTTAAATCCATTAACGATTCCTTATCACAAAATCCTGAATTAGTTAATTCAGATCCTTACTTAGCTGGTTGGCTCGTGACCATTGAAGCCAGCGAAGTTCCGAGTGATCTATTGAGTGCGGCCGAATACGTGCAATTGACGGCTTGACCTACGAGCGTTAGCCCTTTAATCTCAGCCTTAGGTTGAGATTAAAGGGGTGAATTCGTGGAAGAGTCAGTTAACGAACTCACGTCCACAATTCATCTTGCATCGAGAGAGCACGGCAATTCCCCAGCCGGTCTTCTAGATGAGTACATAGCTTCACTTCCTCTTGATGATCAAAATGTTATCGGCGAAATTCAATCCTCTGATGGATTGAAAGCGATGATATTAATTAATCGAGGGGAAAATAGAGGTTCACGGTTTCTTATTACGCATGAGGGAGTGACTATAGGAAGAGCCCCAGTGAGTGGAGTTTTTCTTGATGACGTGACAGTTTCTCGCGTTCATGCGGCCATCGAAAAATCCCACTCGGGATTTGTGGTGAAGGATTGCGGATCTCTCAATGGGACATACGTAAATGGTGAGTCTGTCAGTCAAGTTGAATTGAAATCTGGCGATGAGATTCAGATAGGAAAGTTTCATCTGCTCTTTGTTACTGGTAAGCCAGTTAAGAAAATTATTGAATAAGTGAAAATTGGAATAGGGGAGATCTCATGGCAGTACCAGCACGCGCTTATTTAAGTATCGGTGAAGTCCTGAACCGACTTCGTGGTGACTTCGTAGATATCACTATTTCGAAGATTCGCTTCTTAGAGTCCGAAGGGCTTATCGAGCCTCAACGTACCCCTTCGGGATACCGTAAATTCACCACATCGGATTTAGATCGTTTGCGCTACGTGCTAACAGCCCAACGAGATCAGTATCTCCCACTTAAAGTAATCAAAGATAATCTTGACGCGCTGGATAGGGGATTGCAACCAACGTCCCTTAACGGGGTAGCTCATCCTTCAGTCTCATTAGCAACTGTTGATGGTCAGATGGCTCCTTCAGCTTTTGCTGAAGTTAGCGAAATGCGTCTTTCAAGGGACGAACTATTAAAGAGTTCCGGCATAAGTGATGAACAACTTTCAGAGATTGAAAGTTACGGATTGATCACAGTTCGAGGACGGCACTACGACGGGGATGCTCTGGCAGTAGCTAAGGCTGTAACTGAAATGGCGAGTTTTGGAATCGAATCTCGACACCTACGTTCTTTTAAATCGGCTGCTGATCGTGAAATCGGTTTGATTGAGCAAGTAATTACTCCGCTAACCCGTCAAAAATCTGCGGAGTCCAAAGCTAGGGCTGAAGAGGTTCAAAAAGAGATTGCCTCTCTTTCAATCCGGTTGCATGCCGCGCTTGTTAGAGGCGGACTTCATCGCCTGCGTTCCTAGCGAAGATACCTGAAAATGTTCATAAGCATGGAGGTAGTGGGAGTCAGGGTTGAGATGCCCTCTAACCAACCCATCATCCTTCTCAAAGAGATCGATGGCTCACGCTTCTTGCCAATTTGGGTCGGGGCAAACGAGGCCAGTGCAATCGCCTTTGCGCAACAAGGGCTGCAGCCTCCTCGCCCGTTAACTCACGATTTGATGCGCGAGGTTATTGAAGGTTTGGACGCCACCCTCACAGCTGTCCATTTGACCGAGTTACGTGAGGGCATCTTCTATGCGATTTTAGTGATTAGGGATGCGGCAGGCGTCACGCGCTCGATCTCAGCAAGACCATCAGATGCGGTGGCGTTGGCTCTTCGCACTCATAGCAATATTCTCTCCTCAAAGGAGTTACTCAATGAGGCTGGAGTTGAGATGCCGATTGAAGGTGGGCAAGAGAACCAAGAGGTAGAGCGATTCAGAGCATTTCTAGATGAAATTAACCCTGAAGACTTTGCAGGTTAGGCCCCAAAACTCTCAATCTCAAGTAGAGGTTTGGACCGTGTCGGTCGTTGATACTGGAGCCTCACTGCTTTAGATTTATCAGCACTCCCCAAGAGAAACGAGATTCACGTGACTTCCCAAGAGTTAGAGATCGGCTACCGAGGTGCTACTGCTTGTTCTGCCGCCGGAATAACGTATCGACAACTGGATTATTGGGCTCGTACTTCACTTGTTGAACCGAGCATTAGAACTGCAAGTGGCTCTGGGACGCAACGTCTATATGGATTTCGCGACATATTAGTTTTGAAAATCGTAAAACGATTACTCGATGCGGGAGTCTCGCTTCAAAATATTAGAACTGCCGTAGATCATCTGCGCAATCGTGGGGTCACGGATTTGGAGAGAATTACTTTGATGAGTGACGGTGCATCAATCTACGAATGTACAAGCTCAGATGAAATTATCGATCTTTTGGCAGGTGGACAAGGTGTATTTGGAATTGCCGTGGGTAAAGTTTGGCAAGAGGTTGAAGGCTCGCTCCTTACCTTGCAAGGCGAGTTCAACGGAGAAATCGTTAGTGGCGAAGTTAACGACGAGTTGAGTGTGCGACGTAACAGCAAAGGCGCCTAAACGTAATACTCTTCCTCTACCAAAGACAGACAGGGGAGCGTTGATGACGTACAGCGGAGAGCAGTTTTCAAAGCGTCATATCGGTCCATCTAGCTCCGACGAGTTAGAGATGTTGCAGCTGCTGGGTTATCACGATATCGAAACTTTTATAAGCGATGTCATTCCCGGGAATATCCACATCGCTAAGAAACTTTCACAGGTATTAGATTCAGCAAAAAGTGAAGTAGCCGTAATCGCCGAACTTCGCGAAATTGCTTCGCAGAATCAAGTCTTTACATCACTTATCGGTGGAGGTTACTACGGCACAATTACGCCACCTGTAATTAAGCGTAATGTTTTGGAAAACCCAGCGTGGTACACCGCATACACGCCATACCAACCAGAGATTTCACAAGGTCGTCTCGAAGCTATATTCGCATTTCAAACTGTCATCTGCGATATGACGGCACTTGCACTATCAAATGCGTCAATGCTTGATGAGGGGACCGCTGCAGCAGAGGCTATGACTCTTGCGCGCCGTACCTCTAAAGCCAGTGATGATGCAGTCTTTCTTATCGAAGAACATCTGCACCCACAAACAAAGGCTGTGGTACAGACTCGCGCTAAGCCGTTAGGGATTAAGGTTATTGAAGTCGATGCGGGACATGTGGCGCGCGATGGTTTCGATCAAGAGTTTTTTGGTTTACTACTGCAATACCCAGATACGACTGGCGAAATTTGTGACTATGCAGAAGTTACTGAGTATGCCCACTCAGAGGGAGCGCTAGTAATAGCGGCCACCGATCTCTTAGCGCTGACCTTAATTAAAGCACCAGGGGAGTGGGGCGCTGACATCGCAGTTGGCTCTGCGCAGCGCTTCGGAGTGCCGATGGGATTTGGTGGACCACACGCGGGATTTATCGCAGTCCGTGCCGGTTTAGAGAGATCGCTACCAGGTCGATTGGTGGGTCAAAGTGTGGACTCTCACGGGAATCCCGCTTTTAGATTGGCTTTGCAAACTCGCGAACAACATATCCGCCGCGATAAAGCGACAAGCAATATTTGTACCGCCCAAGTTTTACTTGCAAATATGAGCGCCTTCTACGCAATGTGGCATGGACCAGTTGGACTACGTGCAATTGCGGAACGAGTGCATGGATATGCGTCACGTCTGCACAAGGCCTCTACATCACGTAATCAAAATATCTTCGATACGGTAACGATTGATGTCGCCGATGCGCAAGCGATTCATAAGCTTGCACTCTCTAAAAAAATTAACTTCGGTCGAATCTCGGATACACAGATCCGAGTCTCTTTCGATGAGACAACAACCGATGATTCCTTTAATGACGTTCTTAATATTTTGAGCTTATCTGACGTGAGTGCAGATGCAATCGCACTGCAATTTGCGCGAACTTCAAATTATCTGACACATCCCGTTTTCAATACCTATAGATCTGAAACGTCGATGATGCGTTATCTACGCACCTTGGCCGATCGAGATTTAGCCCTTGATCGCACCATGATTCCCCTCGGCTCATGCACAATGAAGTTAAATGCTGCAACTGAGATGGAGGCGGTCACCTGGCCTGAGTTCTCTTCTTTGCATCCATTTGCACCGACCGATCAGTCAAAGGGTTTACGTTTACTTATTGACCAGCTGTCACAATGGTTGATTGAGATAACTGGCTATGACGCAGTATCGCTGCAGCCAAATGCCGGGAGCCAAGGCGAGTTCGCTGGTTTATTGGCGATTCGCAATTACCACGATTCACGTGGTGACTTCTCGCGCGATATCTGCCTTATTCCATCAAGTGCTCACGGAACAAATGCCGCTAGCGCTGTTATGGCAGGAATGTCAGTGGTTGTTGTGAACTGCGACGAAGAGGGAAATGTAAGCCTGGAGGATTTAGAGTTAAAGATCGCTTTGCATGGCGATGCACTTGCTGCACTGATGGTCACATATCCATCTACGCATGGAGTATTTGAATCAGCGATTTCGCAGATTTGCTCGATGATTCATGAGGCCGGAGGTCAGGTTTATGTCGATGGAGCAAATCTGAACGCTCTAGTCGGGACTGCGCAACCAGGAAAGTTTGGAGCAGATGTCTCACACCTGAATCTCCACAAGACTTTTTGTATTCCTCATGGCGGTGGGGGACCAGGAGTGGGACCAGTAATCGCCAAGGCGCACCTCGCCCCATTTCTGCCTAATCACCCGTTAGATCCACTTGCTGGCCCAGCGAGTGGTCCTGGACCGATATCGGCCGCGCCCTTTGGCTCTGCAAGTATCTTGCCGATTTCCTGGGCCTACATTCGCCTCATGGGGGGAGAAGGGCTAACACATGCCACTGAGGTCGCAATATTAAATGCGAACTATATGGCTGCACGTCTCAAGGCTTCATATCCAATTCTCTACACGGGCGCTAAAGGATTAGTGGCCCACGAATGCATTCTCGATATTCGTGAGATAACAAAGTTGTCAGGTGTCACGGTCGATGACATCGCAAAGAGGTTAATGGACTATGGATTCCATGCGCCAACAATGTCTTTCCCTGTCGCTGGTACTTTAATGATTGAACCGACTGAATCTGAAGATATTCTTGAGATGAATCGTTTTATCGATGCCATGATTGGTATCCGCCATGAGATTCAGGAGATTATCGATGGCAAGCAAAGTATTGATGGCTCGCCGCTACGCAATGCACCTCACACGATAGGTGCGATAGCTGCAAGTAATTGGGAGCGGAGTTACCCCCGTGAGGCTGGTGCCTTTCCAACTACGATTACAGGGCTCATACCTGGCGAACTGATTGGTTCGAGAGGCAAGTACTGGCCGACAGTTGGTCGTATCGATGGCGCATTTGGAGATCGTAACTTGGTCTGCTCCTGCGCACCGATAGAGGCATACAGCTCGTAATCGCGCCTAGAAACAACAGGGATGTGGCTGTTGTGCATTACTTTACATAATGTAACTTATCGGCGTTATGTACGATCTCGGCGAGCAACGATTAACAGCCAGATAAGTGTTCCCACGCTAGCCCAATTACCAGCTCGATCCCGTACGGATTCCTGATCAATTAGTCCGACCTTTGCATATAGATGTTCGGCTGTTGCCATGGATGTTTTTTGAATAACTCTGCCGGTGTAGTCAATCACCGCTGAATATCCAGTTGTCGAAACTGACAAAATATTTCGAGAATGCTCGATAGCCCGAATTCTGGAAATCGACAATTGCTGAGCACTTTCTGAAGATTTTCCAAAAGTTGCACTGTTCGTCTGAACAACAATCAAGTTTGAGTTTATAGCTGCTTCATGGAGTATCTGGTCATCAATTAATTCGAAACAGATTATTGGCGCGATAGATGCGGACCCAATGGCAAATACCTTTCCTTGATCTCCTGGTGAAAAATCATCTACTTGACTTACTAATGGCGAAATCTTGGAAGTTATCGAACGCATGGGTATGTACTCACCAAAAGGTGTTAAATGCTGTTTAACATAAATTTCTTGTGTATCTTCCCGCCACAATATCGATGTATTCAATAGTTTTTCGCCTTTTCCTACGATAGCTCCGATGATTAGTGGTTTATCGAATTTCTGTAATTGGTCAAAGACATCCTTGTTTGTATAGGGATCTACATCAACGGAGTTTTCTGGCCAAAGCACAAAATCGACATTATCTTTCTCGTTTAACGCAACAATGCTTTCTTCGACATGTTTATTAAAAACTTCTTTTGCTCGTGAGTTAAAATCCAATCCTAATTGCGGAACATTTCCTTGAACTAATAATGCCCAGGTCTCACTGGCCGAAGAAATATTGTTCGGAATTAAAAGCAATAATCCTGGAATAACAAATAGCAACCTTAATTGCGAGTTAAACAAATAGAAGATGAAAGCACCTAGCAGAACAGTGAATGCTGAAAGCGCTATTGCTCCCCCTCGAGATGCGACTTGCGCATATGGCGAATCAGGTTGGGAGTATGCAAGACGGAGCCATCCGAAACCGCCAAATGGGAAGTGGTTTCGAATCTCTTCTAAGATGACAAATATGAGTGAATAAGAGGCTATCCCCCATCTTCCTATAAGTGCTAACGGCATATAGAACAGGGAAAGTCCAACTGCCAAAATTATCCATGGTGTAGAACCAACAAATGTGCTGGTCCAATGAAGCGATAAAAGATTAAATGAAAGAGCGAAGAGAAACGCAGATTGTTTTCTGCGCTTTGTTCTAGAGATGCAGTACATATGAAGAGCTATTGCAACGGGAGCTAACCACCATTTAGCTATTGGTTCAAAGGCACCTGAGAGTAGTGCACCTGAGAGTAGTGAGAGTACTGAAAGAAGAAACGCTACCAACCTAATGCACTGATCAGACGATCAACGCTTGCACCTAATGCGTAACGCTCCTTGAATTGATATATATAAGATAAATCTTTTGGTGCCTTGGGAAGAGATAAATCAACGTGAGGAAGTGGAGCATCACGAGCAACCCGAACCAATTTAGGGGCTATTTTCAGATAATCTGCGCCAGCAATTATTTTTTTCGCTAACGCTGGTGGCAAGGATTCATGTGCAGAGTGTGCAGCATCTAACGCCTGTTCTACCGTTGCAAAGTTATTAGCAATCACCGCAGCTCCCTTTTCGCCTATCCCTTTGACTCCGGGCAGTCCATCCGAGGGATCCCCCCGAAACATTGCAAAAAGATCATAACGATCACCGGGAATTGAGTATTTATCAGCGACATATTTAATGTCTACCAAATCATGTTGGGATATTCCCTTGGCAAGATAAACAACTTTGATATCCCGTTTGTCATCAACCATCTGGAATAGATCGCGATCTCCTGTCACGATTCGTATTGGACCTTTCTCTTGTTCTGCATACGTGGCCATCACATCATCAGCTTCGTAATCATCTACGCCTACAACAGGTATGCCAAATAAATCCAGTAAATCTAATAGAATAGGAATTTGCGGAGTCAATGTTTCAGGCTCTTCTTCCTCACCCCCTTCTTCCTCAAGTCGATTAGCCTTGTATGCGGGGAAAATATCGACTCTCCAGCTAGGACGCCAATCACCATCGAGACAAGCAACTAATCGATTTGGTTTATAAACATTCATTAATCTTGCGGTCATGTCTATATAGCCGCGAATTGCATTCACTGATGTGCCATCAGGTGCTAACAACGTGTCTGGCATTCCGTAATAAGCGCGGTACCAAAGCGATGCGCTATCCAAAAGCATTAATGTCATATTTCTCCCATGAGATATGAAACCACGCCACGATCGATTCGTTTTACAGCTTCTCTGCAGTTCGCTCGCAATTTTTCACTTGCACCGGCAATTTGGTTGAGCAGATCCACTAATTGCTTTGTTGAACGTACAAAATCTCCAACTGACATGTCGCTACCTTTAAGAACACTCTGTAAGGAGCCACCACTAGCCCATTTATAGGAAATCCAACAAAAACCAGCATCTGGTTCGCGTTGAGTCTTAACTCCATATTGAGTTTCAATCTCTTCTAACTGTGCCCAAATGGAAATGACTTCCGTGAGTGCAGAAGTAACTTTGGAGCTCGGCATTTTAGGCGCTATCTTTTCTACAGCCCGCGATTCAAAAATCATACAAGAGGCAATCGAAAGAAGCTCAATCGGATTTAAATCATCAAAGAGTCCACAACGAATCGACTCCGTTAACAACAAATCAGATTCTGTATAAATCTTCGTCAATATCTTTCCCTGTACAGTTGGCTTCTCACCTTCAATGTATTGAAGGTGAGTGAGCACTTGGCAAATCTGATCGAAAGTTTTAGCAATTACATTTGTTCGGCTTTCTACTCGCGTCCTCAAACCCTCATTCTCTCGATTTAATCTTCCCGCACGTTCAGCAAACCTTGCATGGTCTTCACGCTCATTACAGCTGTGACAACTATGGTTACGCAGTGTTTTACGGAGATCTCCCAAATCACTTTCGAGTCGTGATCTTTGGCGATTATCGAATGTCTTTTTATGATCCCGCTTGCTCAACAAAACTTCAACTTCTTTTATCTCTCGGCGAATACTGGCGTAATCAATAAAATCGCCAAGATGACACACAGCACTTAGAAGAATTTCTTCTATTGCAACTTCATTCTTTCGAATCTGACGAGATAGACCAACAACCGCACGATCGGCCTGGAACTGCGCAAATGAAGACTCAAGAGATCTACGGGCGCGTTCCCGGCCGAATCTAGCGATGAGGTTAATTGACATGTTGTACGAGGGAGCAAAAGATGAACGTAGCGGATATGTTCTTGTAGAAGCCAGTCCTGCAGCTGCTGCAGAGTCGACAGTGGGCGACCATTGGATTACGGCGTTGCCTTCAATATCAATACCACGACGGCCTGCACGCCCAGTTAGCTGTGTGTACTCCCCCGGGGTTATCGGTACATGAGCCTCACCATTGAACTTAACCAATTTTTCAAGCACAACTGTTCGTGCTGGCATGTTGATTCCCAGCGCCAATGTTTCAGTTGCGAAAACCGCCTTAACAAGACCTTTTTGAAATAAATCTTCAACCGCACCCTTAAAGCTGGGAAGCAATCCGGCATGGTGAGCTGCGATTCCCCGTTCGAGTGCACTCATCCATTCACTGAATCCGAGTACTTCTAAATCCTCAGCCGCAATATGCGCGGTGTACTTAAGTGCCGTTGATCGTATTTCATTTCGCTCTTCCGGAGAAGTTAAGCGAATACCAGCTGCTAGACATTGCTTGACCGCTGCATCACAGCCAACTCGCGAAAAAATGAAAGTAATTGCAGGCAACATGTTTTCATGATGAAGTTTTTCGATTATATCTGAACGAGATAACTGATCCTTGGTTTCGGTGTAGCGTCCTCGGCGTTGGCGATCCATGGATGAGTTTCGCATCGCTTCGCGTTCACGGTGGAGAATCTCGGGATTGATTTGGCCTGGACTATCGAAAAGATCAAGCATTCGATTCCCAATCAATACATGCTGATAAAGAGGTATAGGGCGAATCTCGCTCACAATAACTGTTGTATTTCCTCTTACTTCACCAAGCCATTCCCCGAACTCTTCAGCATTTGAAACAGTGGCAGATAAAGAAATAACTTGAACGCTTTCCATTAAATGGATTAGAACTTCTTCCCAAACAGCTCCACGGAATTTATCGGCTAAATAATGAACTTCATCCATGACTACATAACCTAAGTTAGTAAGAGTTGAAGATCCGGCATATAACATATTGCGCAGAACTTCTGTTGTCATCACAAGAATCTCGGCCTCACCATTAATGCTTGTATCCCCAGTGAGAAGTCCAACTTTTTCTTCACCAAACTTGGCAACAAATTCAGCGTACTTCTGATTTGAAAGAGCTTTGATTGGCGTTGTGTAGAAACACTTCTTGCCTTGACCCAACGCGTAATATGCAGCAAATTCCCCCACAACGGTCTTGCCCGCTCCTGTTGGTGCTGCCACAAGTACGCCGTTACCGCTTCAACCGCGTGGCAGGCCTCAACTTGGAATGAATCGAATTCAAAGTCAAAAGTTAAGAGAAACTCTTGAGTTACGGGGTGAGCTGCGCGACGTTTTGCCGCAGCAAATTTTTCTGCCGGCGTCGTCATCGTTTCCATGTCAACATCGCTTTAGGCACACATTGGGCTGATATTGGAAGTACACCAATACGCTCACCGTCTGCATAGGCAACTGCATCGGCTGAAATACGTACATTTCTGCTGCGAACAATTTCAACTGCTGGATGAGTCACGTGCGTGCCTTTGAAAACACGGGGAAACACTTTTAGGAATTCAATCTTCGAAACTGGATGCAAGACCATCACATCGAATAGACCATCAGTAATATCAGCATCTGGGCAAACCAACATTCCACCACCATAGGATTGACCGTTCGAGACTGCAATCAGCATTGCCTCTGCTGAAATAGTTCTATCGTCCAACTCAATCTCATAATGGCGAGGTGAGAACCTCGGAAGTTCAATAGCTATCGCAACGTTATATTTCATTGGGCCAGTGGGCCATTTCATCGAGTTGGCTTTTTCGTTCACGACTGAATCAAACCCGGTCGATAAAATTGCACCGAACCACTCCCCATCAACAAATCCCAAATCAACTTTTTGTGGTTGGCTTGAGAGTATCCTTTCTAAATACTCATCCAGGTGGGTTAAGGGCCACCCTAATGTCCGAACAAAATCATTACCCGTACCTGCCGGAATTACAGCTAGTGGGATTTGAGCAGATACTGTTTTTTGAATAACATTGTGAAACAGACCATCTCCTCCGACGGCAATAACTCCTTTGCAAGGCGTGGAACTTGAAATGAAGTGTGAGAGTTGGTCTATAAGTTCAGAGGATGATCTCCCGGAAATGATTCGATGGTTTTCTCCGTGCGTATCAAGAAAATCTGCAACGTAGCGTCCCACTTCAGCGCCTTTGCCGGAGCCGGAAGTCGGGTTAATCGCTAGCGCCCACATGAGGCGACCTTATCGCGCTAATCGTCGATTGAAGTCGCACTTCCAATAGATGAAACGCCTAATTCAATAGTTTTGACTTTTTTGTCACGGCGGCTATCAACAAATAACGCTATTCCGCCTGCCATGAAGTACAGAGCACATAACGGTAAAGCCAAAAGCAGCATCGTAAACGGATCAGCAGTGGGAGTAAATGCTGCGGTAAAGAGCACAATGGAAAAGATCCAGATCCGCCAGGGCTTGAGAATTGTCCTGCCTCGTAAGAATCCAATGAGATTAAAAGTCACTAGAAATACTGGAAGTTCAAAAGCTAAACCAAAGAGAAGGATTATTCGCATGACGAAATCGAGATAGTCATCAAACTTAACTAAGTTTGCAAGCGCATTAGGGGTAAAACCGAAAAGTACTTTGATCGCAATGGGAAGAACTAAGTAACCAAGAGTCGCTCCGAATGCAAAAAATGGTGTCGCCGTCACTAAAAAGAGAATCGAATTACGCTTCTCTTTTCGGTGTAATCCAGGAGCAATGAAGGCCCAAAGTTGGTAAAGCCAAAACGGAGCTGAAAGTATTACACCTGATAATAGCGCCACTTTTATTTGTAAATTAAGCGGGCCAAGTACGCCGTTTATATACAACGCACCACAGTAGGTGGCTCCTGATTTTTTGGCTGCTTCTAGATCGCAAACAGGCATTGCTAATTGCGAAATAATTGTGTTGTAGAAATACCATCCCACAGTGGAGGCACTGACAATTGCTACGGAAGCGCGAAAAACTCTTTTGCGAAGTTCGCGAAGGTGATCAAGTAACGGCATCCGTGCGTCTGATTGTGACGCCATAACTATCTACTTCTCAGAAGAAGTATCGTCCTCGGTCTTTTTCTCATCCGTCTTCAATTCTTTCATCTCACTTTTGAATATACGCATAGATCGCCCTAACGAGCGAGCAGAGTCTGGTAAGCGCTTAGCGCCAAAAAGTACAAGGACAACGATGAGAAGAATCAATATATGGCTAGGTTCGCGCAGAAACATCGGGCAAACTCCCTTTTTTATAAGAAATAACAAGTACGGGCCAAGACTACCTTAACGTGTTGCGCTCTGGAAAGGTGAAACTACTGCTCTAAATACCGATTGAGAAGCGACTGGGCCATCCGGGCAATATCTGTCCTGGTCTGCGGCGGCGAGATCAACTCAGCATCCCCCGAACAGGACATCACAGACCGTCTAATCCATTCCATCGAATATGACGTGGTTAGCAGCTCTTCTTTAAACTCCTCCTTCGCAATCGAAAACCTCTCCATGATAGTTCTATTACGCGAATGAGTCTTAATCATATATGTGGTTTGTGCGACTGGTGCTTCATCAATCAGGATTTTTTCAAAGTCGGTGAGTGAATCATCAGATGCAGTTTTGATTCGATCTATTCTGAAATTTCTAATTGCATGCGCGCTATGGCAGACCGCTCGCAGATACTCACTACCATCGTTCTCATACAACTCTAGTGGCAAGACTCTGCGTTCTGAAACTGTGTCGGAGTAGGAAGAGTGATAGATCATTTTCAAACCAGTCCTACCCTTGACCGCATTTTGAATGGTGGCCCGTAAAGTCCCAGGAACACTCTGTACTGCACGCAACGCAGAGGACACTGACCCACGCTGCGATAGTTTTTGAATGAGGTCTAGAGCTTGAGTTTTCAAGTCCTCACGATCCTCGGGAAGCGAATCAATAATCAAATCTAGTCCGAGTAAAAGCGAAATAATCTCTTCGTCCGTGAGTGCACGCGGCTGTGAGAGCGTTTCAGCATTATGTATTGTTACAAAACCTGAATCAAACGATAAATCCATGAGTTCAAGCGGCGTGTAGCCTGGCAAGCCACACATCCAAAGAGTCGTCAGATCTGCCACGAGCTGAGTTTGCGTGACGTTAAATTCTTTTGAGAGTGCTTCTAATCCTATTCCCTGATGTGTATTCAAATACGGAACAAGGTCTAGCAGTCTAGCTGCTCGAGACAGTGGGGTTTGTGGTGTTTTAGCCATGTATTGCGACTATCTGTCGAAGTCGAGAAATAATCTCATCACGGAGATTCTCTGGCTTTTCAACCATTACATCTTCCCCATGCCAGAGAATGAGATCGATCAGTTGGAACTGGTCTACGTAATTCAATGTGATGAGGTCCCAATCGCCGAGATCCTCGGTCGTTAGGGCCGTACTGCGCAGCAACTGTGCCTTACCTTTACGAATGCGAATCGTAGTTGTTTTATCAGGAGTTTCAACATCTAAGTTATCAAAAACATCAAAACCCTTCGGAATCTCATACAGGTTCTCATCTTTGCCTGTGACAATCTGACCATCGATTCTATCTAGCCGAAAAGTGCGTAGCGCATCTTTAGCTACGTCCCATCCTGATAAATACCAGTGTGCATTTCTAGTTGCAATGGCATAGGGCTCAAGAGTGCGAGATTCAGCTACTAACTCTGGATTAAGATATTGAAACGAGATTCTTTTGCGTTTTGATATTGCATGGGTAATTACCTGAAAATCACTATGGGTTGAAAACAGACGTGGTGCAATGATGGGAAGCGCATCCATATCTGATTCGATTCCCATTGAGTGGAGTTTATTTAAGGCCCTGTGGGCTTCATCATCTAAAGCGGCCCCACGCCATGCTTCGGCTGCAAGGGATAAAAGCGCCACCTGTGTTCCAGTAATCTCTCCCAGATTTAGAGAGTAACCTTCTGGTTTTATTCTGTATCCAGCTTCATCTTCAAATACTGGATCAAAACTGCCAACTTCTATTTCAACACCTAAATTACGCAAATCATCTTTATCACGTTCAAACATACGTTCTTTTGCTTCAGCAGCGCCTTCGTAACCATCTACTGATCTAAAAATTTCACTCTTTGTGAGATATCTCTTTGTAGCTAAAAGCGCGATAGTTAAATTAATTAACCTTTCAATCTTCCGAGACACCGTATGCCCCTTTTGCCGGCCGACGGCGACGGGCTAATACTTCTACACCCGGTGCCATTCTTCGAGACTGTATAAGAAATCCTGTATGGCCGATCATTCTCTGTTGCGGTCTAACTGCTAGGCCCTCGTGATGCCACCCGCGAACTATTGTTTCCGAACTCTCGGGCTCAGTAAATCTTCCATCTGCTTTTATCGCCTCGGCGGTTACAGAGAGTTGTGTTGTAGTTGCCACGTATGCCATGAAAACTCCACCTGGTCTCAGGGCTGTTGCCGCGAGCTCGACACACTCCCACGGTGCAAGCATGTCTAAAATCACCCGGTCATACTCATTACTCACTTCTTGATCTTGTAAATCTCCAACGGTCAAGCTCCAGTTGGAGGGACGGGTGACAAAATAATTCTCCACATTAGAGAGCGCGTTTTCGGCAAAGTCAGGTCGTCGCTCAACCGAATGAACAGATCCTTGTGTTCCGACCGCTCGTAAAAGAGAGATTGTTAATGCGCCACTTCCTACCCCAGCCTCTAGAACTCTCGCCCCTGGGTAGATGTCCGCCAAGCCAACTATCATCGCGGCATCTTTAGGATAGACAATTGTCGCTCCCCGTGGCATCGTCAAAACGTAGTCAGCCAAAAGTGGTTTGAAGGCGGTAAATTTCAAACCTGCAGTGGTGCTAACCACAGAACCTTCAGGCATGCCGATCAAGTCATCATGTGTAATCCACCCTTTGTGGGTGTGCCATTCTTTTCCAGGGGTTACCGTAAAGCTGTATAACTTACCTTTAGGGTCAGTGAGTTGAATGCGGTCCCCCGCTGCGAAATACCCCTGATTCGACACGAGAGTATCTTAGGCGAAAATATTTCCCAAAGTACGAGTATCTTGCGACTCGTGAGCTCTGATTCCCGTCTTCGATTATCACCAAGTAGCGTCAATGACTATAACAATTGCCCACAGCTCTATAAATACCGATCGATAGACAAACTTCCTCAACCCCCGAGCCTTGATGCCGAACGTGGAACTTTAGTCCACACAGTGTTACATGATCTTTTTGAGAAACTGCCACAGGATCGCACTCCTGCACATGCAATAGAACTACTTCCGAAAAGTTGGCAAGAGCAAATAGAGGCTAAACCCGAGTTGGCAACTTTGGTCACGAATGAAAAGGAATGGCTAGATCGAGCGGCCTCCCTCTTGACTACGTATTTCACGTTGGAAAATCCCGCTACTTTCGAAGCCACTCATCGGGAAATGCACTTAGAAGATGACTTTGAGGAAAATGTGTATTTGCATGGTTATGTAGATCGACTCGATGTGGCCCCAACCGGTGAAGTGCGAATCATTGACTATAAAACTGGGAAATCTCCCAAATACGGCTGGGAAGAAAAAGCGCTCTTTCAATTGCGTGTTTATGCACTCTTATACTGGAAAACAAATGGCGTGCTTCCGCGTTTACTCCAGCTTATCTATTTAGGCGATGGTAAATTAGTAAAGAGTAATCCTAAGTTATCTGATTTAGAATCAGCCGAAAAATTTCTGCACCGAACAGCAACAGACATATTTATTTCAATTGAAAAAAATTATTGGCCACCTAAGCCGAGTAAACTTTGTGATTGGTGTTTTTTTAAGACCATCTGTCCAGCACACAATGATTAAATCTCTGCGTTAAAGTTTGCATAAAGTTCCTGTAACTTGGAGAAGGACATTTCTGACAGCGAACCGATTCGACGGATACGCTCCTCCTCTTCGACGTAGACTAAGTGAGGAACGGCGATAAGCCAGGCCCCACTCGATTTTGCGGCCGCTATGCCCGTAAGAGAATCCTCAAAAATCAGCGAGTGCTGTATTTGGGCACCTGCTTTTTGGGCTGCGAGCAGATAAGCATCTGGGTGTGGTTTGGTATTAACTACGTCGTCTGAACTTATAGTGAAGGGGAAAGGATTCTCATGCAAGTTCTCTAGTACTGCATTAACAATATTTCTCGGGCTAGCCGATACCAAGCCTGTTGCAACGCCTTTGGACTGTAACTCTTGTACAAGTTCAATAGCCCCTGGCATCAGCGGTGTTTTTCCACGCAATTTTGACGACTGCACCTCAATGAGAGTCTGAGTGAAGAATTCGGGAGATTGCTCACGTCCACATCGCTCATACATGTACTCACCCACCTTAGATAGCGGCCCCCCCAGACAAGCCACTTGATCCTTATCGCTCCATGCGTATCCATATCGCCCGGTTATCTCTGTTTCCGACTCTAGCCACAATGGTTCTGAGTCAACCAAAAGACCATCCATGTCAAAGAAAACCGCTTCAAAGAATTCACTTGCTAAAGAGTTCTTCACTTGCAGGAGATTACCGTAAGGTTTGGCGCTATGGAGATACATCAGATTCCACCGTTGCGAAATCCAATTATGGTGATCGCTTTTTCTGGTTGGAATGACGCTGGCGGAGCCGCAATTGGAGCGGTTGAGCATCTGACCACGACTTGGACTAGCGAACTAAATTCAAATGCCCTACTCAATATTGCAAGTATAGATTCTGAAGAATTTTATGACTTTCAAGTAAATAGACCACTTGTTTTTACCGATGAAACAGGAACAAGAAAAATTACTTGGCCTACAACGCAAGTTTTTGGAGTTCTGCGCCCAGAGTTCACGAATGACTTTGTTTTAGTCAAAGGAGTCGAGCCATCAATGCGTTGGCAAAGCTTTACAAATGAATTACTCGATTTAGCAGATGATCTTGAGGTTGCGATGATTATCACGCTTGGATCTCTGTTGGCTGACATTCCACACAGTCGTCCCATTGAAGTTAATTTGAGTGCGGCATCTGAATCAATAGCAAAACGCTTGCGAGTAAATGTATCTGACTATGAAGGGCCTACTGGGATTCTCGGTGTAATTCACGATGGTTGCATGCGCCGAGGAATTGACGCCATTTCTTTATGGGTACCCGTACCCCATTACGCAGCTAACGCTCCCTCCCCTAAAGCATCATTGGCACTCATACATGCAATTGAAGATTACCTGTCCATCTCAATCCCGCAAGATGATTTAGCGGTTGCATCTGATTCTTGGGAGGCTGATGTAAATAGTCTTGCTGCGGAAGATTCTGATGTCGCCGAATACATCAAGTCTTTAGAGGAGTCCCGTGACGCCG
>WLMW01000008.1 GCA_009700025.1 Actinomycetota bacterium | reverse complement strand
CTTGGAAGATGGGCGTAAAGGCGTTAGCTGTCTATCGCGATAACTGCAAAGTTGGCCAGCCATTGTCTGATGGCAAGGCAAAGAAGAAAGAGATTGAAGTCGAGAGCGCCCATCCTGCAACACCAGTGCGCAAACGTCTTCCAAAGTCTCGTCCATCAACAACTACATCATTCTCAGTTGGTGGGGCAGAGGGTTACATGACATCAGGTGCCTATGCAGATGGCGCACTCGGTGAGGTGTTCCTCAAGCTCGGCAAGCAGGGATCAACGCTGGCCGGTGTGATGGATGCTTTCTCAATCGCAGTATCAATCGGACTTCAGTATGGAGTGCCTTTGGAGACCTTCGTTGAGAAGTTTACGAACCTACGCTTTGAGCCATCAGGTATGACAGATGATGCAGATATCCGCATGGCACAGTCCATGATGGATTACATCTTCCGTCGCTTGGCACTTGATTACTTACCATTTGAAACTCGCAGCGCTATGGCGTTGTACACATCATCAGAGCGCGCTCGCGCACTCGAGACAGGTGAGTACACCGAAGATGTTGTTGAAGATTACGAGAATCTTGAGATAACAGCGCCGGTAGCTCCAGTTGCACCAAAGCCAGTTGCTATCACAATCGATAGCAAGCAACAGTTTGGTTCATCAACTGAACTCATGGAGGCTTTGTCAGGCGTGAAAGCCGATGCGCCTTTGTGTATGACCTGCGGCGTCAAGATGCGCATGTCAGGTGCTTGCTATGTATGCGAAGGATGCGGAAACACATCTGGTTGCTCATAAAAGATATTCATTAAGAAACTCCCTCAGCGAAACTGCTGGGGGAGTTTTTTATTATGCGACTAAAATGCTTCGCTTACTAAGGCCCATAAAGTAGCCATCTATAAGGGTTCTTGGAGCTGCATCAGCAGAGTTAGCTACACCTAGGGTAATAAAGAGAGGAATGAAATGTTCCACAGTGGGATGCGCGTATGGCATTCCGGGTGCTAATTCACGAAAGTTTGAAAGCGTATCCACATCGCCGGCAGCAAGTGCACCCGCAGCCCAAGCATCGAAATCACTTGACCAACTTGGGGCATTGGCTTGGATTGACCAATCGCGTAGATACTGCAAACCATGTGTCATAAATCCAGAACCAATGACCAGCACACCTTGATCACGCAATGGTTGCAGATGCTTACCAAGTGCTAATAGTTTTTTAGGATCACTCGTTGGCATAGACATTTGTAACACCGGAATATCCGCATCGGGATACATCACTTTTAACGGCACCCACGCACCATGATCTAACCCGCGTGGTGAATGATGGATTGGTTCGTTATCTGGCATTAACGAACTAACAAGATTAAAGAGTTCGGTTGCATCTGGGCTGTTGTATGTCATTTCATAAAACTTGCGGTCAAAGCCACTGAAGTCATAAACCAGGGAAGTGTTGGCCATTGGGTTACTCAAAGTTAAAGGCGCTGACTCCCAGTGGGCACTCACGATCAGGATCGCCCGGGGCTTAGCTAGTCCGGCTGAGATTGTAAGCAACTGTGAACTCCACACGGCATCATCTAGCAACATCGGTGCGCCATGGCCAATGTAAAGCGCTGGCATTGTGCTCATAGCACGATACTAACGAGAAGTAGTTGAACTTTCAACTACATGAGCTTTTTCCTAAATCTGATCATCGATGGGGAATTCGAGGCTATGCTCAGACCTAAGAAACCCCCAAAGCACACAATTTTGCCCCGAGATGTGAGGTCTATTTTGGTCAAACGATTGATTCATCCCTTCACTTTTGGTGATATGTCGCAGAAAGATTTGCTTGGCGGAAAAGGCGCAAACCTGGCAGAAATGGTTCGAATCGGTTTACCAGTTCCTCCCGGATTCACAATTACAACTCAAGCATGTCGTGAGTTTCTTCAATCGGGTGCAATACCAGAAACGTTAAATGCTGAGATTGAAAGTGCGCTCACAGATTTAGAAGCGCAAACAGATAAAAAATTTGGTGGCATTACAAATCCACTTTTAGTCTCCGTCCGTTCTGGTGCAAAATTTTCGATGCCCGGCATGATGGAAACCGTTTTAAACGTAGGCATGACTCCTGAAGTGACAGAGTCATTAGCTGCATCATCAGGGAACCCACGTTTTGCTTGGGATTCGTATCGACGATTTATTGAGATGTTTGGAAAAATTGTCTGCGAAATTGAACCTGATGAGTTTCATAAAGTCCAAGAGCGCGTGTGCCAAGCTTCAGGAGTAACAGATCTGCAGAATTTAGGTGTTGAGGGTTTAAAACATCTATGCGATGGATTCAAAAAAATTATTACGCTTGCAACAGGAGAGGATTTTCCAGCAGACCCTCGGGAACACCTCATTCGATCCGTCGAAGCAGTCTTTAGATCGTGGAACTCAGAGCGGGCACAGATGTATCGCCGCCGTGAAAGAATTCCATCTGATATTGGAACTGCGGTAAATATTCAATCAATGGTCTTTGGAAATCTCAGCGAAGATTCTGGTACAGGAGTTGCATTTACTCGCAATCCATCTACTGGCGAAGTCGGTCGCTATGGTGACTACTTGCAGAAAGCCCAAGGAGAAGATGTAGTTGCTGGAATCCGAACTCCCATGTCCTTAGATGAATTTGGACAGTTGAGCCCTGAAGTCGCAGCCGAGTTAGATTCCGTGATGGAACTTCTGGAAGCGCATTATGAAGACTTGTGCGACATTGAGTTCACTATCGAACGCGGAAAGCTTTGGATTCTGCAGACCCGCGTGGGTAAGCGCACAGCAGAAGCGGCTTTTCGAATCGCCCTCCAGTTCGTAGATGAAAACAAGATTTCAATGGATGAAGCGCTACTGCGCACATCAGGTGAACAGTTAGCCATGTTGATGTTCCCGCAGTTTGATACATCCGGTCATTTACAGGAGATTGCACGAGGAATTCCGGCATCGCCAGGGGCCGCAGTTGGTGAAGTCGTCTTTGATTCAAAGCGAGCCTTCGATCTTTCCAAAGCTGGCAAGAAAGTAATTTTGGTACGTCGTGAAACTAGTCCAGATGACTTAGTGGGCATGGTGGCATCCGAAGGCATTTTAACAAGTCGCGGAGGTAAGACATCACACGCTGCAGTTGTTGCGCGTGGAATGGGAAAAACGGCAGTGTGCGGTACTGATTCAATCTCGGTTGATGAACGCGCTAATTTGTTTACTGCTGGCACCGTCACGGTCTACGAAGGTGATGTGATCTCAATCGATGGCACAACAGGAGCGGTATATCTGGGGGATGTGCCAGTTGTCGCATCTTCTGTCACATCTTATTTAGAAGGACGACTTTCAGCGGCATCTGATGAGGCGACACCAGTTGTCAAGGCAGTCGATCGCATACTTGTTCATGCAGATGCATTGCGCCGACTTAAAGTTCATACCAATGCAGACACTCCGGAAGATGCCATCAGAGCACGCATTCTTGGTGCAGAAGGTGTTGGCCTTTGCCGAACAGAGCATATGTTCCTTGGACCACGTCGGTCATACGTTGAACGTTTAGTCCTAGCTGAAAATGAGGATATTCAACGCTCTGTGATTGCAGAGATGGAGCCACTTCAACGCGCCGATTTTGTTGGCATCATGATGGCAATGTCTGGTCTTCCAGTGACGATTCGATTACTGGATCCGCCACTGCACGAGTTCTTACCTTCGTTAGTAATCCTTAGTTCTGAGATGGCAAGAGCAGAAGCACTTAATGAAGAAGTTGCACCACGTGATAAAGCCTTATTTGCTGCGGTTAATCGTCTGCATGAGGCCAATCCCATGTTGGGTCTGCGCGGGGTTCGATTGGGAGTATTGATTCCAGAACTCTACAAGATGCAGGTTCGCGCACTGGTTCATGCATTTTTAGAGGTTCGCAAGTTAGGCCATGATCCTCGCCCTGAAGTAATGATTCCTTTAGTTGCAACGCAGCGTGAGCTGCTTTATTTGCGTGAGACTTTAGAAGAAGAAATCGTGAAAACCTTTAAGGGCTCAGGTCTTAACCTTGAAATTCCAATTGGCACAATGATTGAAACACCTCGTGCAGCAATTACTGCCGATCGTTTAGGGGTCTATGCAGATTTCTTCTCATTTGGGACAAATGATTTAACGCAATTAACTTGGGCATTTAGTCGAGATGATGTTGAATCAACATTCTTGCCCCGTTATTTAGATCTGGAACTGTTGCCTTTTAACCCATTTGAATCATTAGATGAAGCTGGCGTTGGAATTCTTTTGCGCACCGCAGTTGATCTTGCTCGCGGGTTGCGAAGTGATTTTAAATTAGGTGTGTGCGGTGAACACGGTGGAGATCCGCGAAGCATTCACTTCTTTAATTCACTTGGTCTTGACTATGTTTCTTGCTCACCATTTCGGGTACCCATTGCACGTCTTGAGTCAGGTCGCGCTGCAGTCATAGCCTGACACCAGCGGGCGATAAGGTTGCCCCATGAGTGATATGTCAGCAAAGGTGCGCCAAGCACTTGATGCGGCAGTTACTGCAATCGGTGGTGCACCTCGCGAAGGTCAGATTGAAATGGCCGAAGCCGTTGCAAATGCGCTGACTGATGGCCATCACTTAATGGTTCAGGCCGGTACCGGTACTGGAAAATCACTTGCCTATATAGTCCCGCCGCTTGTCCATGGGCGCAAAGTATTAGTCGCAACTGCCACATTGGCCTTGCAGCGTCAGTTAGTTGAACGTGATTTACCTGCGGTTGTTCCAGCCCTAGAAAAAGTCTTGGGCCGAGAAATTACTTATGCAATTTATAAAGGCGTTGGAAACTATATTTGTCTGCAAAAAATGAATAGCGAAGAGCCAGATCCCGATGGCGAAATCATGTTGGGAATTTCGACTCTAGAAAAGGATGCCAAGCGGCTCCATGAATGGGCGCGTAAGTCCGGAGTATCAGGGGACCGAGATGATGCCCCAGAAGTAGATCGGCGAGTCTGGGCAGCGAACTCAGTTTCTGGTCGCGAATGTGTAGGTGCAGATAAGTGTGCATTTGGTTCGCAGTGCTTTGCCGCCAATGCAAAAGCTAAAGCACAAGGAGCAGATGTTGTCGTCACTAATCACACCCTGCTGGCAATTGAAATCGTTGATTCACATCCGATTTTGCCAGAGCGCGACGCAGTTGTACTAGATGAAGCACACGAATTTATGGATCGGGCAACTCAGGCGGTAACAGAGGAACTCACATCAGCGCGAGTTCTGCGTGCATCGGCGATGGCCCGTAAATTCATGCCGGGCAAGCTCTCAGATGCTTTTCATAAAGCCGCCAATGATTTTCATGAATCCATGGTTGATTATGGCGAATCAATCAGAGGTGATTTTTTAGCCCAAGGTCGACTAGAAGAGATTCCGCAATCGCTGGAATCGCCCATCAGAAAAGTGCGCGAAAGCGCCCAAGCAATTACGCAGTTTCTTTCCGCCGATGACGAAATCATCGACACCGATATTTTGGCAGAACGCGCACGAGTAAAAGGCGCTGTCAGCGAAATCTCTACAACGGCGGCGACATTGCTCAAACTCGGTGATGGTTTTGTTCTTTGGTATGAACCAACTTTTTCGACTTTGCATTTAGCGCCACTTTCAGTATCAGATGTTTTGCGGGAAAATCTATTGACCCAAACTCCAGTGATTGCAACGTCAGCCACGTTAACTGTCGGTAATTCATTTAATGCTTTGGCAAAAAGTATTGGTTTTCTGGTGGGTGAAGAATTAAATAGTGAGAGCAAAGCCGGCGAAGTTGATCCTGCAAATGTGCAGATGCTCGATGTTGGTTCGCCCTTTGATTTCGCTAACCAAGGTGTTTTGTATATGCCAAAGCATTTACCCGAACCAGGCCGCGATGGGCCCAGCATCGAAGTTCTCACCGAGCTCGGCGAACTCATTGATGCAGCGGGTGGGCGTACCTTGGCGTTATTTTCATCCTGGCGTGGAGTAGAAGCTGCAGATGCACATTTGCGCAAAGTTCTTGCCGAACTTCCGATTAGGATTTTTACGCAAAAGCGTGGAGACGCAGTTGGTCCGTTGGTCGAAAAATTTGCAAAAGATGAAACTTCGATTCTGCTTGGCACCATGTCACTGTGGCAAGGAGTAGATGTTCCCGGCAATAGTTGCATCCTGGTTGCTATCGATCGCATTCCATTTCCAAGACCCGATGAACCCGTGATGTCGGCGCGTGCCGCACAAGCCGATGCAGCTGGCGGCAGTGGTTTTATGCAGGTTTCTTTGCCACGGGCAGCGCTTCTTTTAGCACAGGGGACCGGGCGTTTGATTAGGTCAGTTGATGATCGCGGTGTTGTCGCAATTCTAGATTCGCGAATTGTTACCAAGCGATATGGAAGCGTTCTTTTAAACTCTATGCCACCGCTCTGGCGAACTTCAGATAAAGATGTAGTGCGTGATTCACTGAAGCGTTTGAATGAGAGCCTTTAGCTCGGGCCAAGTTTTTGCAAAACTAGGATGAAGATTTAAATCTGAAACCGAATCAATATCCACCCAGCGAACTTCATGAGACTCGTCGTTGACTTCATGTGCGATTAAATCTTGGCCGGCACGTGCAATAACAGTGTCATAGCGCCAGTTACCGTGGTCATCACTAAAGGTGTGTAACGCCTGGATCAACTGTGGATCAACACCAGTTTCTTCAACTGCTTCACGAATCGCACCTTCCAGCACGCTTTCATGACTATCTCTAGCGCCACCAGGAATTCCCCACGTATCTCCGTTGTGGACCCAGGGGGCCCGATGCTGTAGCAAAATTTGCTGGCCGCGCACTAATAAAATCCCGGCTGCACCGTTTAGACCCCAGTGCTTATTTCCGCAGTCGCATAACAACCAACCATCACCATCGCGCGCCACCATGGATAAAGACTCTCACAACTATCCACAGTTAGTGCTGTGAAGTCGGTTAACAGTCGTTGCTCGCACTTATCGTGGCGCGCATGAAACGCTCACTCATTATCAGTTTTATTATGCTTTTTTCACTCCCCACATCTGCAATTGCCGTTTGTGCCTTGCCCGTGTGCGTGGATGTTTATACCCAAGATAACCAAATTATTATTGAAGCTCAGAAACCCGGAACTTCACAAGTGAAGAAACCCCCGCGACCTAAGCCATCGCCGACCGCCACATTGTGGTTTCCACCTAAACCATCGCCGAGTCCGCATCCCTATGTAAAACGCACGTATAAGCCACGGATAGTTAAGCCAAAAACCGCGACCCAAACGGCCAATCTCAGTGATCGCTTAACAAAGTTAGTTCCCACGGGAGGGATTGCTTTTCAACCAGCCCTTGAACCGCTAGTACAGGTTCCAGTTATTTTCTGGGTAGATGTTCCACAAATATTTCAAAGTCGAGTAAACATTATTGGAGAGATTGTAGATGTGGGACTGCGCCCAGGTTTCATCTGGTCATTTGGTGACGGCTCAGTCTGGGCGACAACCAATATCGGAGCGCCATATCCGCATCAAGTGATAACTCACACTTATAGGAAACCAGGAACTTATGCAGTAGTTCTTTTGACAACATGGAATGGAAGTTTTACCCATAACGGAGCAGTGCGCGCAATAACTGGACAGATTGTTAAGACCTCGGTGGCAACGGTCACTGTTGTATCAGCCCCTACTCACTTTACGAAATGAGCAATCTATGACAACTGAAAACAACACAGACTCAGTAACTTCTACAGAATTGGCAGGTGAGGATAGTTTCATTACGTTGGTTTCCAGCTTTGCAGTGCCCGAAGAATCGCCGAACCTCAATGATTCTCAACGCGATGGCGCAACGGCAGTCATAGATTTAGCGGTGGAGTTTCAAGAGTTTGGTGAATTCAGTAAACGCGAACAAATCGCAAAAGTGATAGGTCGCTTGAGTGATATCCAAGTTCGTGACTTTGCATTGGGTTCACATAGCGTCACCAGCTTTCAAACGTATTGGGGGATGTGGAGATACCTACTCCAAGTAGCACCTGAAGGCTTTGTCGCTCCAGTAGCCTGCCTCTTTGCAACTTTGGCTTATGAGCAGGGAAATGTTTCGCTGGCATACCAAGCACTCGATCGAGCAACCATTGATCAACCAAACTATTCACTCACGATTCTTTTGCGCCGGGTCTTTGGATCTGGCTGGCCCGCCACTGCCTTTGCCGCTATGCGCACAGAGCTGCACCCAAAAGTTACTGCCGGGATTTTTAACTAAGGCTTTCTCTCTGTTAGGGTTTAGCCAGGTCATGAGTTCTAGTGTTTAGCCCCGGCTTACTAGACGGCAACCCTCCACCACGGTGGGGTGCTCCGGGTGAAGACCAGATCGATAGCAACAACGCCATCGATAAGCGTGGATCACTCGAATGTATAAGTAGTGCCAGCGTCGGCATAGGTACATGAGTGGTCCCATAACTGGGAGGAATACAGCACATGTCAACGTTTTCTTTTGACGAAGCGGGTTTTGAAACCCGTCAGATTCATGCAGGGCAAGTAGCAGATCCAACAACTGGCGCTCGCGCACTTCCGCTTTATCAGACAACTGCATATCAATTCCGCGACACTAAACATGCCGCTGATTTATTTGGATTAGCAGAGCTTGGAAACATTTATACCCGCATTATGAATCCGACGCAGGACGTAGTTGAAAAGCGAATTGCATCTCTTGAAGGTGGTGTTGCAGCTCTTCTACTCGCTTCTGGTTCGGCCGCAACAACTTTTGCAGTTCTTGCAGTTGCAACTGCTGGAGATCACATAGTGTCATCCAAGTATCTCTATGGCGGAACATACAACTTGTTCCATTACACGTTGCCAACTTTTGGCGTCGAAGTAACATTCGTTGATAATCCCAATGATCCTGAGGAATGGCGCAAAGCAGTTCGACCAAATACTAAAGCATTCTTTGGTGAGACGATTTCAAATCCAAACAACGACATCTTAGATATTGCAGCAGTTGCAAAGGTTGCACATGAAAGCCATGTTCCTTTGATTGTCGATAACACAGTTGCCACCCCTTATGTTATTAAGCCAATTGAATTCGGTGCAGATGTTGTAGTTCACTCAGCAACTAAATTCTTAGGTGGACATGGAAACGCTGTTGTTGGTGCCATTGTGGATTCAGGTAATTTTGACTATGCGCAGTACCCAGAAAAATTCAAAAGTTTTAATACTCCTGATCCTTCTTATCATGGCTTGGTCTATGCACAGGCACTTGGAGTCGGAAGTGCATTTGGTGCAAATCTGGCTTACATCTTTAAAATTCGCTTGACATTGCTGCGCGATATAGGCGCTGCCGTGAGTCCATTTAACGCTTGGTTAGTTGCGCAAGGTCTAGAGACATTAACGCTTCGCATGAAGCAACACTTAGAAAATGCTAAGGCCGTTGCAACATGGCTTGCTGAGCACCCACAGGTGGAGAAAGTTAACTATTCATCACTGGCTAATTCACCATATAACGCACTTGCCATTAAGTACGCGCCTAAAGGCTCTGGCTCGGTTTTATCCTTTGAAATCAAGGGCGGCATCGAGGCCGGTAAAAAGTTCGTAGAAGCTTTAACTTTGCATTCACACGTTGCCAACATCGGTGACGTGCGTTCGCTCGTGATTCATCCAGCATCTACGACACATTCGCAGCTTTCGGCCGATGAGTTGTTAAATGCAGGTGTTACTCCAGGTCTGATTCGTTTGTCTGTCGGTCTTGAAGACTTTGCAGATATCAAAGCAGATCTCATTGACGGGTTTGCTGCGGCTAAGTAATGGCAGACATAAAGGCTTCGATTACCGGGGCATGGCTTGAAACCCATGCACCCGGTGATCGCCTTTTTGTAAATATTGGTGACCTCACTCTTGAAAATGGTGAGACATTAGAGAACATCACGATTGCTTATCAAAGTTGGGGTGTTCTTAATAAAGAAAAAGACAATGCGATTTTAGTTAACCATGCAATGACTGGTTGGTCAGATGTGCCGGGCTGGTGGCCATCAATGGTTGGACCAGGCATGCCATTTGATAGTGATAAATATTTCATCGTATGTCCAAACGTCATTGGGGGCTGTCAGGGAAGTACTGGCCCCTCATCGATTGCACCTGATGGCCGTCGTTACGGTTCACGTTTTCCCTCTGTCACGATTCGAGACATGGTCGCCGCCGAAGTTGCTTTCAGCGATGCGCTAGGAATTACTAAGTACACATTGGCGGTTGGTCCATCTCTAGGCGGAATGCGTTCGCTCGAATGGGCAGTGCAGTTGCCGCATCGCGTTGGAGCCATCTGCACTATCGGATCTTCGGCCGTTGCAACGGGTGATCAAATTGGAACATGGTCTATCGAACTTCGAGCGATAAAAACCGATCCTCATTTCTATGAAGGTGACTATTACGAGCAAGAGCTGGGACCTATCACTGGCATGGGAATAGCTCGGCGTATCGCGCATCTGACTTATCGAACTGAGGCGGAGATGGATATTCGCTTTGGACGCGAACTTCAGGGGGATGACACAGGTCGGTATGCTGTTGAGTCCTATTTAGACCACCAGGCAGACAAGTTAGCCAAGCGTTTTGACGCCAATACCTACATCGCGCTCACCGAAGCAATGATTTCACATGACATTGGCAGAGATCGCGGGGGAGTCGCCGCAGCTCTATCGAGCATCAATGTTCCAGTAGTAGCTGTCTCAATTGATAGTGACCGCCTGTTTCCAGTCAGACTTCAGTCAGAAATCGTCGAGTTTACCCCTCACGCCCAGCCGTTGGTCACGATTTCATCACCATTTGGCCACGATGGCTTCCTTGTAGAGGTCGAATCAGTGGGCAGTGTCATCAGATCCGCGCTCGCCCTTGGCTAATCCCCAAAATTGAGTGTTTTCGATGTGCATTTACCCCTGTGGATAAATTATAATATAGCCATCGCTTCAGCGCATCGCTGATAAAACCAAAGGACGATTGTGGCTGTATTTAGTGCGCTCAAAAATAAGGTTATGAAGAAGACCGTTGCGAAAAAAGCTGCACCCGCAAAGAAAGCTGTTGCGAAAAAAGCGGTTGTTAAGAAAACCGTAGCAAAGAAAGCGGCGCCAGCGAAAAAAGCCGTAGCGAAAAAAGCGGCGCCAGTAAAGAAAGCAGCGCCAGCGAAAAAAACCGTAGCGAAAAAAGCAGCGCCAGTAAAGAAAGCGGCGCCAGCGAAAAAAACCGTAGCGAAAAAAGCGGCGCCAGTTAAAGCGGTAGCGAAACCCACGAAGATTGAGTTGAAAAAGGAATTAACCGCAAAAGATGTTCAAGCAATTGTTGATGCAAAGAATGCATTCAAACGCAATGATGACGTTCTTGCAGAACTCAATGCTCGCGGAGTTACATCCGTTAACCGAATTCCCAAGAAAGCTAACAAAGATTTAGTTGATGAGGCTCGTGCTCTGGCAATTGAGCTCCCAATAATCATTGAAAAGCTCCGCAAAGCCGGTCTTGGATCTCCTAGTCGTACTTTGAAAAAAGCTGAGTATGACTTAATTGCACCAAAACCAGCAGCTGTGAAAGCAGAGGTTAAGCCAAGTAAGCCAGCCGTTGTCAGCATTGATGGCGAAGAGGTCGAGCTTGAAGAGGTTGAACTAGAAGATGTTGAAACCCTTATTGCCGAGGCCGTTGAATTAGTCGATGCTGAGGCAGAAGACAAAGTTCGCGTTGTTACATTGTCAGACGAATCAAGCAAAGCTAAGGGATCATTTACTTTGGCTGACTCAGAAGCTGAGGATGAAGAAGAGGATAAGAACGAGCGTGAAAAGCTAAAGAAAGATTTGAGAAATGTTAACATCGTAATTGAAGCGATTAACGGAAAGATAAACAACGTTGCAACACCTATTCGATACGGTATCGCAGAGGCGGAAGCAAAGGCGCTTACTTACAAGCAGATTCAGCAACAATTTGAAATGAAGACTTTTACTGAGAAATCAGCAAAGACCGCAGCAGAGGCAATCACGCTTGGTTCACTCAAAAATCTTGAAGATCTCATGAACTATTTCATTGAAAAAATGAAGGTAGTTCAGCGTGAAATTAAGTATCTACCACCTGAGCAGACAGTTATGACCGCTGGTGCAACTGCAGATCCTGTAAAGGATTATTTGAAGCAGATTGGTCGCGTAGCACTTCTGAACGCAGAGCTAGAAGTTGAGCTAGCAACTCGTGTTGAAGTCGGCTTGTTTGCTGAAGCAAAGTTGAAGAATGAAAAGAAGATTGAGAAGAAGTTGAAACGTGAACTGGAATGGCTTGTTGAAGACGGCAAGCGCGCTAAGAACCACTTGCTCGAAGCAAACCTTCGACTCGTTGTTTCGCTTGCAAAGCGTTACACAGGTCGTGGAATGTTGTTCTTGGATCTCATTCAAGAAGGTAACTTGGGATTAATCCGTGCAGTTGAGAAGTTCGACTACACAAAGGGATATAAGTTCTCAACATATGCAACATGGTGGATTCGCCAGGCCATCACTCGTGCGATGGCAGACCAGGCTCGCACCATTCGTATTCCAGTCCATATGGTTGAAGTCATCAATAAGTTAGCTCGAGTTCAGCGACAGATGTTGCAAGATCTTGGTCGCGAACCGACCCCAGAAGAGTTAGCAAAAGAATTAGATATGACTCCTGAAAAAGTCGTTGAGGTTCAAAAGTATGGTCGTGAACCAATCTCACTTCTCACACCACTTGGTGAAGAAGGAGACTCCGAATTTGGTGACCTCATTGAAGATAGTGAGGCAGTTGTCCCAGCCGATGCAGTTTCATTTACTTTGCTTCAAGAGCAACTTCATTCAGTTTTGGATACTTTGTCAGAGCGTGAAGCCGGAGTGGTTGCGATGCGCTTTGGTCTTACAGATGGACAACCTAAAACTTTGGATGAAATCGGAAAGGTTTATGGAGTTACTCGTGAGCGTATTCGCCAGATTGAATCTAAGACAATGTCCAAGCTTCGTCACCCATCTCGAAGCCAAGTACTGCGTGATTATCTAGATTAAAATGGCAAATCCAACTATTTACATTAACCCCAATAGTGGCTCTATAAAAATTATTGGTGCAGTTGATTTTGTTGATGCGCAGGGAAACATTGTTGAAACTCGCGACAATGTGAAGTTTTGTGGTTGCTCACTCAGTAAAGATAAGCCTTGGTGCGATGGCAGCCATAAGGCAATAACGCAGCCTGGTAATTAAATGCGCGAGTTAAACTTCTAGTTAGCTGAAGTTTCGACGAGTTTTTCGCTCTCATCGATAATTTTGGCAGCAACAGTCTTGAGTTTTTCAGCGTACTCCTTGCCATGATGTGCACAGAACATGAGTTCGCCACCATTGAGAAGCACTGCCCGTACATATGCCTGGGCTCCGCATCGATCACAGCGGTCAAGGGCGTTAAGAGGTACTGACTGGAGCATTAATTGTTCTGACATATCTCTCTCCGTTCTTTGTGTGTTACTTCCTAGGGAACATCAAACCATGTCTAGATATTCCCCGCTCGTTAATATTGAAAATAATTGCTGAGAATCTGCCAATTTTTGCCAACTTATCACTATATGAGACGTATTCGGCGCGCTTACGGGAGAATTGGGTGAAGGGCATATAACCTTTCGCCCCGTGGCCGATAAAGATGCACCTCAAATAAATTATGTGCAGGATAGCTATACCGCAAAAGATTTAGCGGTTCTTGAGGGCCTTGATGCAGTCCGTAAACGCCCTGGAATGTATATCGGTTCCACTGATTCACGTGGGTTGATGCACTGCTTGTGGGAAATTATTGATAACTCTGTAGATGAATCACTAGCGGGCCATTGTAAAAAAATTGAAATTAATCTTGAAGTCGATGGTTCTGTGGAAGTTCATGATGATGGACGAGGGATACCAGTTGATAAAGAGCCAAAAACTGGATTAACTGGCGTTGAAGTTGTTCTCACAAAGTTGCACGCAGGTGGCAAATTTGGCGGGGGATCGTATGCCGCATCTGGCGGTCTCCATGGTGTTGGTGCATCAGTAGTGAATGCCCTTGCATCTCGTCTTGATGCTGAAGTTGACCGTGATGGAAAGATTTATTGGATGTCTTTTCAACGCGGTACCGCAGGCGTCTTTGATGGTGATGGCCCAAAAGCTAGTTTTGAACCGCAATCAGGCCTTCGAGTCATAGGAAAGATTTCTAGCAAAGTAACTGGAACACGCATTAAGTGGTGGGCCGATAAGCAAATCTTTTTAAAAGAAGCTGAACTAGAACTTGAAGAGATTTATGATCGTGCCCGCCAGACATCATATTTAGTGCCTGGCTTAACGCTCATTGTTAATGACAATCGCACAAAAACTAAAACCACTGAAACCTTTTTCCACAAAAGTGGAATCACTGAATACTGTAACTTTTTACAACCTGATGAGCCAGTAGGCGATGTCATTCGAATCTACGGCACTGGCCACTATCAAGAGACTGTCCCAGTATTAGATGACAAGGGTCATATGGTCTCAACTGAGGTTGAGCGAGATATGGAAGTTGATATTGCGATGAAGTGGGGTAACGGTTTTGAAACCACCCAGCGCTCTTTCGTCAACATTATTGCAACCCCTAAAGGTGGAACTCACGTCCTGGGATTTGAGCGATCACTCGTAAAAGTCATTAATGAGGCGTTGAGATCAACTAAGACACTTTCAAATAAAGAGGCTGATGTTATTAAAGATGACATTCTCGAAGGCATGACCACAGTGGTCACCGTTCGAATGTCTGAGCCACAGTTTGAAGGTCAGACTAAAGAGGTTCTCGGTACCGCAGCTGCTACTCGTATCGTTGCTGCAGTTGTTGCCGACAAGATGAAAGAGTATTTCAATACAACTAAGCGAATTGATAAAGCTAATGGCCGATTAGTTCTTGAGAAAATCGCTGCAGCATCTCGTACTCGAATCAGCGCACGTGCCCACAAAGATTTACAACGGCGAAAGAATGCACTTGAGTCATCTTCATTGCCTACAAAGCTCTCAGATTGCCGCTCAGAGGATGTGACACGTACTGAGTTGTTTATCGTCGAAGGTGATTCAGCGCTTGGTACGACTAAAGCTGCCCGCAATAGTGAGTTCCAAGCCATCTTGCCGATTCGTGGAAAGATTCTAAACGTTCAAAAGGCATCACTCTCACAAATGCTTGAAGATAAAGAGTGCGGGTCCATCATCCAAGTAATTGGTGCAGGCTCTGGTAAATCCTTTGAACTCGATGAAGCACGCTATGGTCGAGTAATTTTAATGTCTGATGCCGACGTTGATGGCGCGCATATTCGCTGTCTTTTATTAACTTTGATGTACCGATACATGCGCCCACTTATCGATGCAGGTCGTGTGTTTGCTGCAATCCCGCCACTGCATCGAATTGAAGTCATGGGTGGCGGTGGCAAGAAAGGCCAGTACATCTATACCTACAGTGATGATGAGATGAAGAAGATAACAAGTGAGCTCACGAAGAGTGGAAAAAAGTGGAAAGAGCCTATTCAGCGATATAAAGGCTTAGGCGAGATGGATGCAGATCAGCTCCGTGAGACCACTATGGACCCAGATGCTCGCACTCTGCGCCGTATAACAGTCTCTGATGCAACTGCAGCCGAAGCAATGTTTGAACTTTTAATGGGAAGTGATGTCGCCCCACGTAAAGAGTTCATCTCCAACGCTGAAATTGATCGCGACCACATCGACGCTTAGTCATTAACAGCTGTCAGCTTATTTCTCACGAGCTTTACCCGGTTAATTATTGGTCTTTCAAATAAGAACCAACTTAATGTAGCAATCAACGTCGATGCCAGAAGGACAATAATGGCCAGAGTCATCCAGCGAGAAATCGAGCTGATTCCAAAATATTGAAAGTCATTCGCATATGAATTCGCAATAATTGAAATTATGAAGTAATGCCAGAGATAAACTCCAAAAGAGATTTTGGCAAAGAAAACTGAGAAGGGGTTATCAATAAATCTCCAGATAAACTTGCTCCCAGCACAACAACTTAGGAAAACGGCTACCAAAGCTGGAAACCAAGGAGCTACATAGGGTTGGTTTGTGAAAGTGTCTGTAGCGCCTGGTGTCAGTCTGCTGAGTACTACTGTGAGGGCAGCTATGAAAGAAAATACTGCACCCATGTCGAACTTCAATTGAGCAGGCTTTGAGTTGATTTTTCGGTGAGCAAGAAAGAGTGCAGCGAGGGATCCCAATAGGAATTGAGTGAAAAAAGTATCAATGTTCCAGTAAGGGAGCCATTGTTTAGCTCCGCCGACTAGCCCAAACTCCCAACCTTTTTGTTCTGCAGAAGTCATAAAGGTCTTAATGAGTAGTGGGTTGAGTAGTTGCAGCAAGGAGATCCACAGGACTAGACGAGTCGCACTCGCCCTGTAGGTGCATTTATTGCGAACAATTGAAAAGATGATAATCGGTAGCATTAAGTAGCAGCAAACTTCCAAACTAATTGACCATAGTGGTCCGTTGAGTTCGGTTGGAAAAAATGTTGTGTAATGAAAAGAGCTTATGAAGAGCATTCCGCTAAATGCTCTGAAAATTTCAACGGGAAGGTTATAAACAAGGGTCGAAACAAGTGTCACTACAGCGATATTGAGCCAAGTCGCAGGTGCTATTCGTGCAGCGCGATTGATGAAGTAATCTCTAAATGATGGTTTACGGGCTCCTGCAAGGTGAGCTAACCAAAATGGATATGACAAAAGTGCGCCAGAGAGTACAAAGAAAATACTGACACCTACTTCACCTCGCATGGCTATGAAATGTAGAATGGATAAAAGTCCAGTGAGGTTTTCAGGATTTAATCTCTGTATCAAGTGATGAAATACAACTGCCAAACATGCAAATGCACGCAGGCCATCTGCTCCACGAATTCTCGTTGATGAAGGCATTGTTTAATTCTATGTCATAAGAGGTTTTGACAGTAGTAGTTTGCCCTTACGAATTAAATCTGAAACTCTACTCCCATGAAAATCCTGCGAGTCTGTGTTATTGCAATGCTATCCACGCTGATGTTGACTGGGTGTGTAAAACTTGATCTAGCGCTAGAAGTCAATGCAGACTCAACAGTAAGTGGTTCGATGATATTTGCAATTTCTGATTCCCTTGCAAGCCTTGGCGCAGATGCAAGCGATAGTTTGCCGGCTGCGGATTCTTTAGTTGACTCTAAGGCGGATGGCGTGACAGTCACCCCGTATGAGAAAAATGGCTACACAGGAAGCACTTATACCTTTGATCGAGTTCCGTTTTCTGCGTTTAAGAGTGATGGCTCGACGAGCAATGACATTAAAGTTGAGCGTACAGGCAATCAAATAAAACTTACTGGAGCATTGGATTTTTCTTATGGGGATTCAACCGATGCATCAGACCCTTTCTCAAATTTATTAGCAGAATCAATCTCATCTTCAGCGGATCTGAAAATCTCTGTCAAATTTCCCGTCAAGGTATTGAGCTCGACTGGTGTAATTAGCGAAGATGGAAAGACGGTTACTTGGATTCCAAAATTGGGTGAAAAACTAGATTTGGCAACCACAGTTGAGATTCCAAAGGCATTGCAGTTCAAAACGCAGATAGTTTATGCATTTTTAGGTTTATTTGTGATTCTGATTCTCGTTATTTTCTTACGAAAGAAAAAAGTAAAATCGAAGAGCGTAGGTTCTGAATTTGAAATTTAGTCAATAGAGACTAGATCAAAGTAATCGTCTTTCCATAAATCTTCATCACCATCGGGAAGCAAGATCACACGTTCTGGCTTTAATGATTGAACTGCACCTTCATCGTGGCTCACCATGATGACTGCACCTTGATATTCGGTCAACGCACCAAGAATTTCCGCGCGGGATGCTGGGTCCAAGTTGTTTGTTGGTTCATCCAGCAGTAGAACATTTGCCGCAGACACAACAAGGACTGCCAAAGCTAGGCGAGTTCGTTCTCCGCCAGATAAAACCTTGACTGGCTTATGAACATCGTCGCCGATGAACAGGAATGAACCCAGAGTGTTTCGCGCCTCCGGTTCACGAAGATCCGGGGTAGCCGACATCATGTTCTCTAACACAGTGCGTTCAAAGTCTAGAGATTCATGCTCTTGTGCGTAATAACCAATCTTTAGCCCATGCCCATGCTCAACTGTTCCGGTGTCGGACTCTAATTCTCCAGCCAAGATGCGAAGCAAAGTTGTTTTTCCTGCACCGTTAAGACCAAGGATGACAACGCGCGACCCTTTATCAATGACGCATGAAACGTCGGTAAAGATTTCAAGCGAACCGTATGATTTTGAAAGTTCTTCACCAGATAACGGAGTTTTTCCGCACGGTGCAGGAGTTGGAAAGCGCAGGCGTGCAACTTTGTCGCTGACACGAACATCTTCAAGGCCTGAACGGAGTTTTTCGGCTCGTCGCAACATTCCTTGAGCTGCTGTCGCCTTACTGGCTTTGGCACGCATCTTCTCGCCTTGCTTTTGCAAAATCTCAGCTCGCTTTTCAGCATTTGCGCGTTCTTTCTTTCGGCGGTGTTCATCTTGCTCGCGTTGGAGCAAATAGGCTTTCCACCCTAAGTTATAGACATCGATAACGTTACGGTTAGCATCTAAGTAAAAGACTTTGTTAACGACAGTCTCAATCAAATTAACATCGTGAGAGATAATGACAAGTCCGCCTGAATACTTTGCGAGAAAATCGCGGAGCCACATAATTGAATCAGCATCCAAGTGGTTTGTTGGCTCGTCGAGCAATAGGGTTTCTGCGCCACTAAACAAGATTCGAGCTAGTTCGATACGGCGACGTTGACCACCAGATAACGTTGATAACTCGTGACCAAAAACGGCTTCGGTAACACCTAAGGAAGTTGCAATCGCTTCGGCCTCTGCCGTTGCGGCATATCCACCTGCAGCACTGAATTCATGTTCAACACGGGTGTATCGATCCATTGCCTTTTCCAGGGCTTCACCTTCAGTGCTAGACATTTCTTCTTCTACTTGGCGCATACGATGTGAGATTTGATCTAAGTTTCGCGCTGACAAGATGCGCTCTATTACTGATCCAGGTTCATCACCCGTGCGAGGGTCTTGAGGTAAATAACCAATCTTGCCTACGCGGTTTACTGCGCCACCAGCTGGCATTGTTTCTCCAGCCAGAACTTTTGCAAGAGTGGATTTACCTGCACCATTTCGGCCCACAAAACCAATTCGATCACCACTATTGATGCGGACAGTCACGCCCTTAACGAGCAGGCGAGCACCCGCACGAAGTTCTAGGGCTTGAGTTGAAATCACACCGTATTCTAGCCGAGTTTACGCCGCACCAATTCTCGTCTTACGAGGCGTAGCAAATGACTTAGAAACTGCGGTCAACTCATCAGATACTCTCGCTTTGATTGCATCTTCACTCTTGAGAAGAGTAGTTAACTCGGCAATAATCGATTTGAGTTCCTTTTGTTCACTTTCAAGTTCAAGTTTGCTCATTTTAGTAAGCCGGCGCAACGGCATATCCAAGATATATGTGACCTGTTCGTCATTTAGCTTAAAGTCTTTCATTAGTTTTTCTTTCGCAGTTGCAGCATCATCACTTGCTCGAATGATTTTGATGACTTTATCTATATCAATGATGGCCTTCAAAAGTCCATCAACTAGGGTTAAACGGGCTTGAGCTTTTGCTTTACGGAATTCGCTTCTGCGACGAACGACTTCAATGCGATGGTCGATGAAAACCTTCAAGAGTTCTTTGAGGCCTAGAGTTTGAGGGCGGCCCTTCACTAAGGCAACTGCATTTATTGAAAACGCATCTTCCATAGGCGTCAAGGCATACAACTGCTCAAGAACTTTTTCTGGCTCAAAGCCATTTTTGATTTCGATAACCACGTTGGTGCCGGTTTGACCATCAGTTAGATCAATGATGTCGCTAATTCCTTGAATTTTTTTGCTCTTAACAAGGGCTGCTATTCGTTCAACAACTTTTTCAGGGCCAATGGTGAATGGGAGTTCCTTAATTACTAGACCCATTTTACGTGATGTAACTTTTTCAATCTCTACACTGGCACGTACTTTAAATGAACCTTTACCTGTTGCGTATGCTTCGCGAACACCTTCAAGACCAACGAGTTCTCCACCAGTTGGAAAATCAGGTCCAGGAATATATTTCATTAATTGTTTGACTGTGGCAGAAGGATTATCAATTAAATACTTCGTTGCAGCAATGACTTCACCTAAATTATGCGGTGCCATATTCGTCGCCATTCCAACTGCGATGCCAGAACCACCGTTGACTAGGAGGTTGGGGTAAGCAGCAGGTAAAACTAATGGCTCAGAAAGTTGACCGTCATAGTTGGGTCCAAAATCAACGGTATTTTCATCGGCTTCTGCGACCATTGCCATTGCAGCAGTTGCAAGTCGGGCTTCGGTGTAACGCATTGCAGCTGGACCTGCATCAAGTGAGCCAAAGTTTCCATGGCCATCGATGAGTGGAAGTCGCATTGAAAAAGATTGCGCCATACGGACTAACGCATCATAGATTGCACCGTCTCCGTGTGGGTGCAACTTACCCATAACTTCACCGACAACTCGTGCACTCTTTACATGACCGCGCTCTGGTCGCAGACCCATATCTGCCATCTGATGAAGAATGCGGCGGTGTACGGGTTTTAAACCATCGCGTGCATCAGGAAGCGCGCGTGAATAAATAACCGAGTATGCATACTCAAGAAATGATTCTGAAACTTCTTTGGAGACATCGATGTCAACGATCTTGCCGGGATACTCTCCAGGTTTTGGACCAGCTGGTTTCTTAGCCTTACTTTGGGTCGGTGTCTTTGCCATGGGGGAGATTGTGCCAACTACATGGGTTAATTCAGGGGAGGGCGCGCCCCAACTGTTGCTACACACTTTGCGGCCAATGAAGTTCCAGCCGCGAGTGCTTGCTCCAAGTCACGTGTTTCAAGCCACATTGGAATAAATCCAGCTGCAAATGAATCTCCAGCCCCAGTTGTATCAACCACATTGGTGGTGACTGCTGGGACCCTAGCACTTTGATTGTTGAGAATCGCCATTGCGCCGCGTGAACCTAATTTTGTGACAACGAGCGGCGTCGACTTCGTAATATTTTCCTCAGCAATCTTGAGATCGGTCGAGTCGCCCAAGTAGTGCGCCTCTTCGGCGTTTAGCAAAATTCCATCCATGAGACTTACCCACGATAAAACTTCTTCTCTCGAAACAATCTTCATAGCTCCAGTTGTTGTGGGATCAAAGAAAATTGGAATGCCCGCAGATTTGACCTTAGCCACCATGGCTAAGACTGCATCACGACTACGAAAATCTAGAAGTGCATAGCCACTTAAATAGGCACCATCAATGTCATCTAATGGAGGCAAGTCACTTACCTCTAAATCTGCGTTGGCACCATTATCTGGAAACATCGTACGTTCTCCATTTGCGTCAACCAAAATTACAACAACGCCTGTTGGGCGCCCAGAGCGCATCAAATTCAGATGCTCAACGCCGTATTTATCTAAATCCGAAATCAGCGCAAAGCCAACGGGGTCATTGCCGACTCGAGCAACTAACTGCGCTCTGGTGTTGGTGCGGGTAATCCACGTTGAAACGTTGGCGGCTTGTCCACCTGGATGTGTTGAAATTCGGCTGGCCGTATCATTTCCGTAGTTAATACTCTCTTTTAGTTGTGCAATAACATCGAGGGCTAGATCGCCAATGCAGAGAATTTTTCTCATTGCAAAGCCACCGCGATTTTGGCGGCGAGAGCGCAATTAGATTTTATTATTTCAGTATTAATTGAAAGAGATTCTCCCTCAGATGCCGAGTGGAAATGCTCAAGTAAAAATGGCGTGACAGCTTTTCCTTCAATTCCTTCACGTGCTGCTCGCTCTAAGCCAGATGCCAAAATTCGATCATGCACCGCTCTATTCATCTCTTTAAGGACAGGGTTCGCAACGATTAAAGATTTGAACTGAGTTCCAATACTTGTTCGTGCTCTTATGATTGCTGAAATTTCTTCGGCGCTATCAACACGATGTTCGAGTTCGAAACCAGAGTCCGTTAAGTAAAACCCAGGGAATCGATTAGTTTTATAACCAACTAAACCAATTGCAAGAGTTTCAAGACGCTCTAACGTTGCATGAACATCCAAAATTGATTTAACCCCTGCGCACACCACTGTCATATCTAATTGCGACAAAGCAGTCAGATCGGCTGATTCATCAAAAGATTCATTGGCTCCGCGATGAACTCCACCCAGACCTCCCGTTGCAAATATCTTTATTCCGGCGACAGCTGCGATATGGGCAGTTGCCGCAACCGTGGTTGCTGCACTTTTCCCACTGGCAACAATGATGGCTAAATCTCTAATTGAGGCCTTAGAAATATCATCGCGGCTGGCAATTGCTTGAAGCTCGTTAACTTCTAACCCGACATGAACAACACCATCTAAGAGGGCGATTGTTGCTGGAATTGCGCCGTAAGTACGAACAATTTCTTCGCACTCAATTGCAACGCTTAAATTTGTGGGACGGGGTAGGCCATGACTAATGATTGTGGATTCGAGGGCAACAATTGGCTTCTTGGCGGCCATGGCAGCCGAGACCTCAGATGAAAATCTGATCGCGCTCTTCATATGTACAACCTTAGCGGATGTAATGAGAAGATAAGCACGTGCATTTATCGCAGATAACTCCTTCGATTTTTTCATCTCTGGGGCTGACGGATGCACAAGACCTTCTAGGTATAGGCCAGAGCCCAATGGGGCGCGAAATACTTTTCCTCATAGACGGTTTCGGAGCCGATGCTTTAGAAACATTTTCGAGTGTAATACCAACAATTACAAGACTTACACGTCATGGAATTATTAATACAGCCTTTCCATCTACAACGGCTACAAGCCTTGCAACATTAACAACTGGAACTCTTCCAGGAGTACATGGAATGTTGGGTTACACCGTACAAGTTCCACGTAGTGGTGGACGAATTTTAAATGCACTCAAGTGGGACGAACGTGTCGACCCTAATATTTGGCAACCAGTACCTACATTATTTGAGAGAGCCGCGGCACAAGATATTCAGGTTTCACACGTTGCGGCCAAACGTTATGAAAACACCGGTTTTACTCGTGCGGTCTTTCGTGGTGCTCAGTACAAAGGCGCGAATGTGGTGCCTGATCTCATCGCCCAAACCAAGGATGCACTGAAAAAGACACCTTCTTTTGTTTATCTCTACATGAATGATCTAGATGTTGCTGGACACAGCGATGGCGTGGGTAGTGACAAGTGGTTGGCAGCGCTTTTAATGATTGATCAAATGCTCGCAAACCTGATGAGGGAGGTTCCGCAAGGGACGCGCATTTGGCTTACATCTGACCATGGAATGATAAATGTAGGCGAGAAAATAGTTATAGGTGAGAAAAATCCATTACTAGAAAACATTTCAGTAATTGGTGGAGAGCCACGAGCGCGACATCTGTACTTAAATGCAGATTACGATAGTCCATCAGGGCGAAATGATGTAGCCAGCATCTGGCAAGAGTTCTTAGGTGAAAGAGTGCAAGTTTTCACTCGCGAGCAAGCTCTGATTAGTAATCTCTTTGGTGAAGATGTCAGCGATGATTCTAAAGATCGAATGGGAGAAGTCATTGCTATTGCCCAGGCAGATGTGGTTTTGATTGATCCCACTAGAGCAGATAAAGAAAGTGCAATGGTGGGACACCACGGATCTGACAGTTTAATTGAAACGCAAGTCGGATTATTGACAACTGTTTTAAGTTAAAGCCATTTTGATTTACGGAACTTATACAAAAGTAATCCACTCAGTGATGTAATAATCACTATTACAAGTGGATAGCCAAATTTCCATTCTAGTTCTGGCATATATTTGAAGTTCATCCCGTAAATTCCAGCCACCATAGTAGGCCCTGCAGCCAGAGCAACCCAGGCAGATATCTTTCTAACATCTTCGTTCTGGCGTACTTGAACGTGTGCCAAATCTGCTTGCAATGCTGAAGTCAATAATGAATCCATTCCAGATGCATGCTCACAAGCACGCAGTAGATGATCAAGAGTGTCTCGGAAGAAAGGCTTCAATTTTTCAGGTGCCTGCGAATATGTTTCTGAAACCAGCTTTTGTAACGGAATTAGAAGTGGCTCAATCGCATGTCGATACTCAATTATTTCTCGTTTAAGAAAGTAAATTTCTTGAGAAAAAGTCTGGCGTTGACCACTAAAGACTTTAGTTTCAAGATTGATTACGTCATTTTCTAGTTCAGTCGCAATCGTTGTATAACCGTCGATTACTCTATCGATAACCGCGTGCAAAACTGCAAATGGTCCTAAATTTAGGAACTCAGGTCGCAACTCGGTCTCGTGGCGAACCGTAGCTAAAGGTGTACCTTCACCGTGGCGCACGATTACGATAAAAGATTTTTCAATAAAACAGATTAATTCTCCAGTTGAAATCGCACTATTTGCTTCATTGTAAAAAACAGTCTTCAGCGTAAAAAAAGTAAGGCCTTCATACTCTTCGATTTTAGGTCGCTGTTGAGCATGAACGGCATCTTCCACTGCAAGTGGGTGAAAATTAAGCTCTCCAACCACATGTTCAAACTCACTTTGAGTTGGTTCAGCTAGACCTAACCAGACAAATCCACCTGAAGCAGTTGCAATTTCTACTAAGTCGGATATGTCAGTTGGGCCAGCAACGCGATTTCCATTTTGGTACAGAGCTGAATCTACAATCATGCGATTAAGTCACTGATCTTCTGTTGGTTTAATTCCAAACATAATTTCATCCCAACTAGGAACCTTTGCTCTTGCCACAATTCCATCTCGAGCTGCTTCATCGTCAGGTGTTTCGCGAATTACTGCTAAGCGTGGAACTTCAGGTTCGGAAGTGCGCTCTTCGCGAAATGTTGGGTGGTTAGATTCGACATAAACAAGTCCGGGTGCAGGCATTGGTCGTGGTGCAGGCTCATCGCCCATCATCCAGCGAGCATTCTCATCAAGAGAAGTGACAATGCGACGGGTTGGATCAAAATTCCATTGTGCAACACCTCGACCGTTGCTATTTGGGTAGTGGAGTTCAAGCGTCCAGGTTGAATCTTCATGTCGCCATGTGTTCCATGAAAGATCGGAGAGATCAACATTTCTTGGAGCAAGTCGAGAAACCACTACTCCTAAAAGTGTTACCGGATCTCTACCTCCTTCTTTTCTGACAGGAACCTGCTGAGCTTGGTCAATAATATAAATTCGTTCTTGCAGAATTGGACCTGAAAAGCGTTCGATTTTTTCAATTGAAATGTTATTTTCACGTGCAAGCTCTTCAGCAAGTTCTCCAGCCCTTAAACGACGCTGAATTTCTTTTACAGAAATTGATTCGGTGGTTTGTTCTGGTACTGAAGAAAGACGAGGCTGATTGATTGAGGCACGTAAAGAGTCACTAATTTGTAGCAAGAATTCTTGGCCTTGGCTATCGTGGAGAGAAAGATGGGTGCCTTCATCATTCTTGCCGATGAATCGCAGTTCAGTCATGTTTGGAAGAATATCCGATGAGCCGCTTATATGTGCTCAAATAGGGCAGCGTGGCTATAAGCGCCGCAGCTAAAAAACCCACTGGGACCCAGTACGCATTTTTAGCACCGTAGATATCAATACTCCATCCAGCGATTGCACTAGCAGCTGCCCCACCAAGCGGTGCACCGGCCACAACCCAACTGAGAGTTTGTGTAATTTGCTCAGGTGGAACTGATGATTCAGCAACTCCATATGCATTAATGATCAGAGGTGCAATTGCAAAACCATTAAAGAAGAGTGCAAGGGCAAGTGCGAGAATTGAATGCACGAAAAGAAGTGGAATGGCCAAAACGGTCAAGGCGAAAAGAGAGAGAATAAAACGGCCGGCATGCGAGATTTTCCACTTAATGAGCCCATTTACAATGGCAGCAATTGCACTCCCAATGGCCCAAATTGCCAAAAGTATTCCAGATTGAGATTTATGCCCATAAGAATCTGCAAATGCAACAGTAACAATTGAGATTGCACCAAAAAAGCCTCCGACAAATAAAATCGGAAGCACGACTGCTTGGAGCGATTTATTTCTAATCACTGCTGGATGTGGCGCATGCTCCAGCCGTGGTGCTGGGGGAGGTTCGGTCGCTCGAAGGCTCAAAAAAGCGGGAATACCAGTCACTAGGAAAATAATTCCTGCCATAAGACCTGCAGCAGGTGCAATTGATGTTGCACAAGCGGTTGCAATAATTGGACCAGCGATATAAACGAACTCATCATTGAGCGCTTCCAGCGAGTAAGCAGTATTAACTAGATGACGATCACTCATGTCCTCAGCAGTCGAACTCTTATCAGGGCTCAAAATGTGCAGCCACCGACGGCGCACTAGTCCACCTAAATTTACGGAGAATGCTTCGGCAAAGATTATTGAGACAAACCAACTCCATGTTGGAGCATTATTTAAGACAAGTGCAATAAAGATAAGCATCCCAGCGACTTTAAATGGAACAACTCTTATTAGAAGTGCACGTTGACCTATTCGATCAGCTACGCCCGCCCAATAAGGCATCACAATTGACATCACGATAGAAGCTGATGCACTTAAAGCACCGGCAATTGCATAGGAATCGCTTGCTGCAACAACAATAAAAACAAGAGCCAGCGAATCCATGGAAATTGGCATACGCGCAAATAAGCCAGCTATAGAAAATCGAAGTGCTCCAGGAGTACGAAAGAGCGTTATATATGCCGAAAACATATGGGAGAGTCTACGTCAGGCTAGACTTCTTCTATGATTGAAACGAAAGAGATCCTAGAGCTTGCGCTAAAAATCGCGCGGCAAGCGGGAGAACTTTTGGTGGATCGTCCAGCATCATGGGAGTTGACATCAAAAACAACTGCGATTGATATAGCGACGCAGATGGATCATGCCAGTGAGAAACTCATTGTTGAAGCAATTCTGGCCGCACGTCCAGGCGATGGAATTATTGGCGAAGAAGGTGCGAGTCGCGCTAGTCGAAGTGGTTTGACTTGGGTTATCGACCCAGTCGATGGCACTGTAAATTATTTTTATGGACTACCTGGCTGGAACATCAGCATTGCAGTCAAAGATGAAATTGGAACGTTAGTGGGAGTAGTACATGCCCCAACGGTTGCATCAACTTGGCACGCAACTCGGGCAGGTGGTGCTTTTTTCAATGGCATGGCAATTACATGTAATAATCCGATTAAGTTAGATAAAGCACTTGTTGCTACAGGTTTTGCTTACGAAGTTAGTGATCGTCACCATCAAATCGAAATCATTAATCACTTAATTCCACGCATTAGAGATATTCGTCGAATGGGCGCTGCTGCTACCGATCTGTGCATGGTGGCCACCGGAATGGTCGATGGTTATATTGAGACTGGTTTGCAGGAGTGGGATTTGGCCGCTGGTTCCCTCATCGCTCGTGAAGCAGGGGCGGTGGTCACCACACGCTCGTGGCGAGGCCTTGAGCTCACAATTGCCGCAGGAGCAGATCTTCATGCACAGTTGAGCCTAGAGATTCCCCTGTAAAACCCCGATTTACGCTCGAACCCCCTTATGTGGCAAGATACGCAGTCTGCACCGCCAGAGCGAGTGCTTTTAATCGCAAAGAGAAATAGGTACGTAGATGAACATCCTTGACGCCGTAGATGCAGTATCCCTGCGCCATGACATCCCACAGTTTCGTGCTGGTGATGAGCTCAAGATTCACGTACGTGTTATCGAAGGTAGCAAGAGCCGTCTTCAGGTATTCCAAGGAATCGTTATGCGTCGTCAGGGCGATGGCGTTCGCGAGACTTTTACAGTTCGTAAAGTTTCATATGGTGTTGGCGTAGAGCGTACTTTCCCAGTTCACACTCCAGTAATTGAAAAGATTGAGTTAGTTAAAAAAGGCGAAGTACGTCGCGCCAAGCTTTACTACCTTCGCGATCTACGCGGTAAGGCTGCAAAGATTCGCGAAAAGCGCGATGGCATTGAAGGTTACGGCGATGGAATTCTTTCAACACCTGAACCTGTTGCAGTTATTGCACCAGTTGTAGAAGAAGCACCAGTTGTAGAAGCTGTAGTCGAAGCACCAGTTGTTGAAGCAGTTGTTGACGCACCTGTAGCTGATGCAGTTGTTGACGCACCTGTAGCTGAAGCAACACCAGCAGCCGAATAATCACCTCAATGCGCAGTAAGGGTTCCCTTTTACGGGAGCTCCCAATCCTTGTTGTCGTTGCACTTGTTGTTTCCCTGCTTATAAAAACTTTCTTAGTTCAGTTTTTCTACATCCCTTCTGGGTCAATGGAAAATACGCTACAAATAAAAGATCGTGTAGCCGTAAATAAAGTTCCCTTTATATCAAGGGATATTAGTCGCGGCGATGTAGTGGTATTCCGAGATCCTGCAGGTTGGTTACCGGAGATTTCAGATTCATCCTCAAATAAATATATTGCAAAGTTAAAAACCGGGCTTGTGGCCGTTGGTGTGTTGCCTAACCCAGCAAAGCAGTATTTAGTTAAGCGCGTTATTGGTGTTGCAGGAGACCACATCGTTTGTTGCGATAAGGCCGGCCTGCTAACAGTTAATGACAAGGCAATTACCGAGCCTTATATTTTTGCAGGCAATAAACCTAGCGAAATGAACTTTGATGTCACTGTACCTAAAGGAAAAATCTGGGTAATGGGAGATCACCGCGGAGCAAGTGCGGACTCTAGATATCACCAAGAAGATGTCAATAAGGGATTTGTTCCTTTAAGCCGCGTTACTGGTCGAGTTGTTGCAGTTATTTGGCCCTTTAAACATGTGGCACTAGTCCCAAAAATAGATGTCCTGAAATAGTTTTTAATGAAGGTCATCGAGCAACTGCTCATTCAAGCAGGTATCTCACCAATTGCTGGAGTCGATGAAGCAGGTCGCGGTGCATGCGCAGGTCCATTAGTTATCGCTTCGGTTGTCTTGCACGATCCGTTTGCACCAGAACTTTCACCAGTGCGGGATTCAAAAGAGTTAAGTGAAAATAAACGCGAAGAGCTATACGAACTTATTCAATCAATTGCTGCAGACATCAGTGTTGTTGTAGTCCCTGCAGCTGAAGTTGATTCTCGTGGCGTGCATGCTGCCAATCTTGATGGAATGCGCCGCGCGGTAAATGGACTTTCACACACTCCTGCTTATGTTCTAACTGATGGTTATGCAATTGAAGGCTTAGCGCTACCTAATTTGGCAGTTTGGAAAGGCGATCAAGTTGTAGTCACAATTAGCGCCGCTTCAATAATTGCTAAAGTCACCCGAGATCGAATAATGCGCGAAATGGATATCGAATTTCCAAACTATGGTTTTGCTGGACATAAGGGTTACATCACAGCCTCACACACCAACGCTCTTATTGAACATGGTCCATGTGTTCAACATCGCCGCTCATTTTCTAATGTCGCTGCGCTTATTCACAAGTAAAACAGCAGCGTTAAGTTAGGTCTGCATGGGAAATTATCGTTCCCGACCATGCAGAGAAAAACTAATCAAATAACTGGAGCTTTTGGCGAAGAAGTTGTTAGCAAGTTCTTAACGGGAAAAAATGCAGAGATAATCGAGCGAAACTGGCGAATCCGCGAAGGTGAAATCGACATCATTGCCATGTATCCATCTGGCACATTTGCTTTTGTTGAAGTCAAAACCAGGTCATCTGTAGCTTTTGGTCATCCATTCGAAGCTATCAACCGTGAAAAAGCTCATCGCATGCAACGCCTAGCTTTAGGTTGGCTTGCAACTCACGGCTGCTTGGGGTGTGACTATCAAATAGATGTTGCCGCGGTACTAATCGCCGCCGATGGTTCGCACACAATTGAATATCGCGCCGCAGTCCTATGAGCCTTGCGCAAACAAAATCGGTGGCATTGCTTGGACTTGATGGCCATGTAGTTACTGTCGAAGTAGATATTGCCGATGGCTTGCCCATGTATTCATTGCTTGGCCTGCCCGATGCCGCACTTTCAGAATCACGAGATCGTGTGAGAGCGGCGATTGTGAACTGCGCAGAAATCTGGCCAAATCGAAAAGTAACTGTTTCACTTTCACCAGCTTGGCTACCAAAAAGTGGATCAAGTTTTGATTTGGCAATATGTATTGCAATTTTGTCAGCAAATGCAACGGTTGCGCCTGATTCAATTGCCGAAGTTGTCTTTTTAGGCGAGCTATCACTTGATGGAAAAATCCGGTCAGTACGCGGAGTTTTACCTGCGTTAATCGCTGCACAAAAAGCTGGAATTAAAGTAGCTGTAGTTCCGAAAGCAAATTACGGTGAGGCGCAACTGATGCAAGGAATCGAAATCATTGCAATGGAGCACATAAAACAAGTTATACGTTGGCTGCGTACGGGAGAGCGAGAAATAGCTGATGTAATTGATATGCAATGGCAACCCAGTGATCTCAATATTGATTTTGCTGACGTTGCCGGCCAACCTCAAGCACGCTTGGCTGCAGAAGTTGCAGCAATTGGTGGTCACCATATTTTATTAATTGGCCCACCTGGTGCCGGAAAAACAATGATTGCAGAACGAATTCCAACAATCCTTCCGGCATTAACCGTCTCGCAAGCTTTGGAAGTTGCCGCGGTTCATTCGATTGCCGGATCATTTGCTACGCGTTCGCCAACATCTCTTGTTGCACCTATAGTTTCACCGCATCACACAACTACGCGTGTAGCAATGGTGGGCGGCGGAGCTCATGCCATTAAACCGGGAGCGTGTTCACTTGCACACAACGGGGTTCTTTTCATCGATGAAGCTCCGGAATGTCCATCAGGTGTTTTAGATTCTCTTCGTCAACCACTTGAAGCAGGCACAATCACAATCGCGCGCAGTATTGGAAATGTAACTTTTCCGGCTCAATTTTTACTCGTCCTAGCCGCAAATCCATGTCCATGCGGAAAATTCACAGGCAGAGGTCACAACTGCACATGTTCATCGCAACAAGTGCGTCGCTATTTAGGTCGTTTGTCTGGGCCGCTCATGGATCGAATTGATATGCGCGTTCATGTAGATCCTGTTGGCCGCGTAGATATGGCGCGCCCGGAGTTAGGCGAGTCCAGCGCGCATATTCGCGAACGTGTTATTGCCGCAAGAGCTATCGCACAGCAACGTTTCATTAATCACCCTTGGTCACTAAATTCGCAAATCCCATCGCGTGCGCTTCGATCGGTTTTTGCTCCAGAACGTACTGCCATGAATTTTCTGCATGAAGAACTCGATAAAGAACACATAACGGCCAGAGGGTTGCACAAGATTATTCGTGTTTCTTGGAGCCTTGCAGATTTACATGGCAACAAAATTCCAACTCTTGCAGATGTGCAGCAAGGGCACGCACTTCGAGGGGGAATCGACTTATGAATGAACGCGAAGCCAGAGCGATTCTTTTTGCGGCGATTGAAGGTGGACATGGATTTTGGTCCCAAGAAATCTTTGGTTCAACGGCCCTATCTGTTTTAGAAAAAATCCTTGCAGGCGGCTATGACTCAATCAAGTACGCATCGTTAATCACGGAAGTAAAAACTTTAACTGCCGATCATGTGCTTAGCAGTATTACAGCCCACGGAGCAGAGTTTTTAATTCCTGGAGATTTGCAGTGGCCACAAGGGTGCGAAGAGTTAGCTTCCCCGCCCATTGCCCTTATTGCAAAAGGCAATTTGGATTCACTAAACGCTGACTCGCTAGCAATTGTGGGAACTCGTAATCCCACTAATTACGGTGCACGCATTGCTGGTGATTTTGCTGCAGGTTTTGTAGATCGACAATGGGTCATAGTTAGTGGTGGTGCTTATGGCATCGACTCGTTTGCACATAAAGGTGCACTCATTGCCGAAGGTGCAACGGTTGCAGTAATTGCTTGTGGCATCGACGTTAATTACCCGGCAGGAAATATCAGACTCTTCGCCGAAATTTGCGAAAGCGGTGCATTGGTGACCGAAGTAATGCCCGGACTTAAAGCTTTGCCACATAGATTCCTTACTCGCAACCGTTTAATTGCAGCGATCTCAAACGCCACATTAGTTGTCGAAGCAGCTTTCAGAAGTGGATCATTGCGTACAGCGCGCGATGCTGCCGAATTAATGCGACCAGTAATGGCAATTCCAGGACCTATTAATTCACCAACTAGCGAAGGGTGTCATCGATTAATTGGAGAAAGAGCTGCAGAAATTGTTACTTCTGTGGCAGATGCTGTGGAGTTCATAGGTATAAATCAATGAGAGAATAGCGCTATGAGTGATTTCCGTTCGGGCTTTGTTGCCATTGTTGGCCGCCCAAACGTTGGAAAATCGACTTTGATCAATGCATTAGTTGGAAGCAAGATTGCAATTACTTCACACCATCCCAATACAACTCGAAGTGCTATTCGTGGAATTGTTCACGGAGATAACTTCCAGGCAGTCCTTGTAGATACTCCAGGGGTACACAAGCCAAAGACTTTGCTCGGACAACGCCTCAATGCAGTAGTTGATCAATCTATGGATTCTGTCGATGTTGTAATTTTATGTATTCCAGCCGATGAAACTTCTGGTGCAGGTGATGTTTTTATTGCTCAAGAAATCGCTAAGCACCCAAAGGCAAAGAAATTTGCGGTAATTACTAAAACTGATTTACTGTCAAAAGAAAAGCTTGCACTTCGCTTAACCGGGATCATGGATTTGGCACAAGGATTTACTTGGGACGAAATTATTCCGGTATCAGCTGCAATTCATGATCAAATCGAACTTTTGAATAAGTTGATTGGTGAAAATTTGCCAGCGGGTCCGCAGTATTACCCAGAAGGCACCACGAGTGATCAAGCAATCGAACAGTTAATCTGTGAATTTATCCGCGAAGCTGCACTACAAGATGTGCGTGAAGAGTTGCCACACTCCATCGTTGTAACTATCGATGAATTCGGCGAGCGTGAAGAAAAAGGTTCACGCCCTTTTTATGATGTGCATGCAACTATTCACGTGGAGCGTGACACGCAGCGAGCAATTTTATTAGGTCATCAAGGTACGCGCCTAAAAGAAATAGGTATTCGAGCACGCGCTGATATCGAACGCGCATTGGTTGCCAAGATTTTCTTAGGCTTACATATTAAAGTTTCAAAAGAGTGGCAACGTGATGCCCGAATGCTCGATAAGTTAGGTTTTGAAGAGCGCCGTTAAACCGCTGATTTTCGGCTAGCCAAGTAAGAACCTAGAACCACCATAGGTAAACCAACGATAATTCCTAAAGTTATAGGTTCACCTAAAATAATAATTCCAAGTACAACTGCAACGGCAGTGTTTACATACGTAGTTAGAGAACCTCTGGCCGGGCCGATTTCTACGATAACGATAAAGAAGAGCATAAAAGCGATTGCGGTACTAAAGACTCCAAGGGCAATTAGCGCTGCGATTGCATTTACTGAAACGGGATTAGTTGGCCACATTGCAATAGCAATAGGCGTATAAATCAGTGAAGTAATTGCCATTGCTACGCCGTTAATTGCAATTCCATCAACACCTGGCAAGTTTGCTGTAATCATCAGGACTGCATATGCATACAAAATTGAGGCAAGAATTACCATGGCAATTGCTTTTGGATTGCTACTACCTGTAATTGATTCGATTCCAACGAGTGCAACTATGCCAACGAATCCAACAACGAGACCAAAGATTCGCTTAGGTTGCCAAACTGAATGATCCCCGCGTAGCGAAGAGAAAATCGTTGAAAAGATTGGAACCGTTGCAACTAATAAACCCGCTAATCCCGAAGTAATCTCTTTTTCAGCATTGGTGATCAGAATCCAGGGACCAACCATTTCAAGAACTGCGTAAGGTGCAACATATCTAATGCCTTTGATTGCATCCTTAAAAGTATTTTTTCGAATAGCAATGGGAATCAATATTGCTGCACCAATTAATGTACGACCGGCAACGATCAGGGGAGGGGGAATATCAGCAACAGCAACCTTCATTAGTAGGTATGGAATTCCCCATAAAAAGCCGACTATGCCAAAGTGGATCCAGGATTTACGCGTCATTTAAGCAATCACGCGTCGATACAAAGCAACGGTTGCAGCAGCAACTGCGTCCCATCCAAATTCGGTCATGGCGCGTACTCTGCCAGCAGAACCATAGGCAGCGAGTAATTCTGGTTGTGACAT
>WLMW01000007.1 GCA_009700025.1 Actinomycetota bacterium | reverse complement strand
GTCCATGAAACCGCTGAAAAGGCCCATAGCATTTGATCCGCCGCCGACGCACGCAACTACTGCATCGGGAAGTCGGCCTTCAATGCCAAGAATCTGCTCACGGGCTTCGATGCCAATCACGGAATGGAAGTAACGCACCATCTCTGGGAATGGAGCCGGACCCGTAACAGTGCCAAGAACGTAATGTGTTGTATCCACCGATGCGACCCAATCACGCATCGCTTCGTTGATCGCATCTTTAAGAGTTTTTGATCCAGAGGTGACTGGAGAGACTTCCGCACCTAATAGTTTCATTCGTGCAACGTTTAAGGACTGTCTACGTGTATCTTCCTCGCCCATATAAACCACGCACTCAAGACCCATAAGTGCTGCGGCAGTTGCGGCAGCTACACCATGTTGACCTGCTCCAGTTTCGGCGATAATCCGCTTTTTACCCATTCGCTTTGTCAGTAATGCTTGACCTAAAACATTATTGATTTTATGACTACCCGTATGGTTGAGGTCTTCGCGTTTGAGAATAATTCGAGCACCGCCAGCGTGTTCTGCAAATCGGGGTACCTCAGTAATGATGCTAGGGCGGCCGGTATAACTTCTGTGCAGTTCTGTCAGTTCAATCAAAAAAAGTGGATCTTGTTGCGCAGAGTTGTGTGCAGCTTCTAACTCATTGAGTGCACCAATGAGCGCTTCTGGGACAAAGCGTCCACCGTATTGGCCAAAGTGGCCGGCGACATCGGCCATCTCTATAGTCATGACTCAAGCCTACCTAGACCCAGCAATTCTCGCATCGCAATAGTTGGGTTGCCTGCTTTGACCAAGGTCTCTCCAACAAGCACCGCTGTTGCTCCATGGGTCTGTGCAAACTCAACATCGGTGCGCGAGGTGATTCCTGATTCTGCGATGCGCACCAAAGAAAGTGGAAGTAGCGGAATTAACTCGGCAAAAGCGGATGCATCGACCTCAAGGGTTTTCAAATTCCGTGAATTAACGCCAACCATCTCTGGCGAAATCTCAAGCGCTCTTTCGAGTTCATCATGAGTGTGGACTTCAACGATTGCACGCATTCCTAAGCCAAGGGCTAGCTGGTGATAATCATTGAGTTGATTCTGTCCAAGAGCTGCCACGATTAATAGAACAACATCAGCCCCATGGGCTCTAGCTTCAAAAAATTGATACTCATCAACCATAAAATCTTTTCGTAAAATTGCGCAATCAACGCGCGCACGTACTTCATCAAGATCCGAAAGCGATCCCCCAAAACGTCGGCGCTCAGTGAGAACGCTAATCACGCTTGCACCTGCCAATGCATACTGTTCAGCCAATGCTGCTGGATCAGCAATTTTTGCGAGCTCACCTTTGCTGGGAGACGAACGCTTCACTTCTGCGATGATTGACATTTGTTGAGCGAGCAAATCAGCAAGTGGGTCGCGCACTGGAGCAGCTTGATCTATAGCTTCAAGAATTCGCCCCAAAGGAATCCGACGCTGCGCAAGATCCTCTCGGACACCTTCAATGATTGAGTCAAGAACACTCATGGCAACTTCTCGTCGCTGGGGTCGATTCCTTTATCAAGTGCGTTCCAAGAATTCAAAGTTCTGGGAGTACGCTCATACTTAGATGGTTTTTTAAATCGCTTTCCAATAAGTATGACAAGCCCATAAACGACCACCAAACTCATCAATATCGCCAAAGTTTGATTCATCCACTTTTTCGCAATCTATTTGCTGCATCAATTGCTTTCAGTACCGCTGCAGCTTTGTTGTAACACTCTTGATTTTCAGATTCAGGATCAGAGTCGGCAACGACGCCAGCACCTGCCTGAACGTATGCCATTCCTTCGTGTAAGAGCGAAGTGCGGATTGCGATGCATGTGTCTATATTTCCGGTGAAGTCTATGTAACCGACGATTCCTCCGTACAATCCGCGACGTGTTGGTTCCAGACTCTCAATAATCTCCATAGCACGCGGCTTTGGAGCACCCGACAAAGTTCCTGCGGGGAATACTGAAAAGAGTGCATCAATAGCCGTTGAACTTTCGTTCAGTGTTCCAGTTACTGTTGAAACGATATGCATCACGTGTGAATAGCGCTCGATGTGCATAAAATCTATGACTTCAACGCTACCTGGTATGCAAACTCGACCTAGATCGTTTCGGCCTAAATCAACAAGCATTAAATGCTCTGCTCTTTCTTTGGGATCAGCAAGTAGTTCTTCTCCTAGACGATGGTCTTCTTCGGGAGAAGCAGATCTTTTACGAGTTCCGGCTATGGGGTGAATCATGACATCTCGATTATTCACTTTTACTAAAGCCTCTGGACTAGATCCAACTACATCAATTCCATTATTGAAACGGAATAAGTACATATAAGGACTGGGATTATTTAATCTCAACATTCGATATACATCTAGTGCATCTGCGCTACATGGCATCGAGAAACGTTGGGAGAGAACGATTTGAAATGCCTCTCCTGCCACAATTTCCTCTTTAGCTAACAAGACTTTAGCTTTGAAATCATTGGGAGAAATATTCGATTCGAACTCCGGTGTAGTGTGTAAATCAATGAGTGCTACATCTCCGTGTAATGCTGAAGTTAAGTCACTCTGCATACGATCAAGACGCTGATTACAACCAAGAAAGGCCTCGTCGATACGTTCATCACTGCCATCCCAGTTGATTGCATTAGCAATCAGAGTAATCGTGCCGTCGCTGTGATCAAGTACGGCTAGATCACTTGTTAACATAAAACTTAATTCTGGTAATGGCGAATCAGCAACTGCAAGATTGGGTAGCTTTTCTAGTCTACGTACAACGTCATAGCCCATAAATCCTACGAGCCCACCAGTTAGTGGTGGTAGACCATCAATCTTTGGAGATATCAAGTGGGCCGAGGTTAAGCGCAATGCTTCAAGAGGATCAATTCCTGTTGGTGCACCTACGGGAGGCGTCCCCTGCCAATAAGCAAGCCCTTGCGATTCACTCAAAACCGCTTCACTACGCACACCGATAAATGAATATCGGGACCAAGCTCCCCCATGCTCTGCGGACTCAAGTAAAAAAGTGTTGGGTCCATTCTTGGCTAATTTTCGATAAATACCAATCGGTGTTTCACCATCAGCTAAAAGGCGACGCGAAACTGGAATAACATTTGAAATTTTTGCATAGGTGCGAAATTCTTCTAAATTCATAACGCACTCATTGGTAGAGGTTTATGAAAACAAGTTACTTCTCCGGTATGACACGCAACGCCGGTCTGTGTCACAGTGACTAAGAGAGCATCACCATCACAGTCGAGAGAAATCGAATGAACTTGTTGAAAGTGCCCAGACGTTGCACCTTTTACCCACAACTCATTTCTGCTCCGGCTCCAATAAGTTGCCCTACCGCTTGAGAGCGTCATGGCCAAGGATTGGGTATTCATATAAGCCAGCATTAAAACTTCTCGAGTATTTACATCCTGAACTATCGCTGGGATCAACAGCTCTGGATCTTTCAGAAGAGAAATCAGCTCTGGATTGGTCATGGGCTAATTCTGCCTTACAAAGCCGCCACGGTGCGCACCGGATAATCATGCGAAGCTAAATAAGACTTCACATCGTGAATACGGTGAATCCCAAAGTGAAAGACACTTGCGGCGAGCAAGGCATCTGCGCCGGCATCGAGAGCGGCCGCAAAGTCCTCGAGGCTGCCCGCACCACCACTTGCGATTAGCGGCACTTTCGAGACACCACGGATTGCCGTAATCATCCCAATGTCATAACCTGCACGAGTTCCATCAGCATCCATTGAGTTCAGAAGAATCTCACCGACTCCCAATGCGCAAGCCTTTTCAACCCATGCAAGTGCATCGATGCCCGTACCTTCTCGACCACCATGAGTTGTCACTTCAAAGCCAGAATCGGTTCTTGCTCTACGCGAATCAACTGAAAGCACCAGAACCTGAGATCCAAAGCGATCAGCAATTTCAGCAATCAATTGTGGTCGGGCAATTGCAGAAGTATTGATGGAGATTTTATCGGCACCGGCTCGAAGCAGTCGATCAACGTCATCTACGGATCGAATGCCTCCGCCAACTGTTAATGGGATAAAAACTTGCTCAGCAGTTCGCCGAACAATGTCAAGTGTTGTTTCGCGCCCTGAACTGCTCGCCGATATGTCTAAGAAAGTAAGCTCATCAGCACCTTCTATTCCATAGAGAGCAGCCATTTCTACTGGGTCGCCAGCATCTACTAAGTTTGTGAAGTTAACGCCCTTTACAACACGTCCATCAGTAACATCAAGACAAGGAATTATTCGCACTGATAACGTCATTGGTTGGCAACTTTTATTGCATCTTCTAGTGTGAATGCGCCGGCATATAAAGCCTTACCAACAATTGCACCCTCTACCCCCAATGAAGTAAGTGCGCCTAACTGCGCAATGTCAGCAAGACTTGAAATGCCTCCACTTGCAACTACTGGTTTATTTGTTGCCGCGCAGACCGATTTTAACAATTCAATATTTGGTCCAGCCAATGTGCCATCTTTAGTTACATCAGTAACTACATAGCGAGCACATCCATCACGATCAAGACGCTCAATTGTTTCAAAAAGATTGCCACCCTCGCTGGTCCATCCACGAGCAGCCAATGTGTGGCCTCTTACATCCAATCCAACTGCAATCAGATCCCCGTATTCCGCGATTACCCGAGCCGTCCAGTCAGGATTTTCTAACGCGGCCGTTCCTAAATTAATTCTCTTACATCCAGTAGCCATCGCTCGAGCAAGGGACTCATCGTCCCTAATACCGCCAGAAAGTTCGACAGCTATATCAAGTGCTCCAACAACCTGTGCAAGCAAAACTGAATTACTACCCCGTCCAAATGCGGCATCTAAATCAACTAAGTGAATCCATTCGGCACCAGCGTTTTGAAACTCGAGTGCAACTTCCAGAGGCTGCCCATAAATACTTTCACGTGCAAGTTCCCCTTGCACTAAACGAACAGCACGTCCATCTTTGACATCCACTGCAGGTAATAATTCAAGTTTTTTCATAGTGTACTGGTCCAATTCTTAATTAAGGCTAAACCGGCATTTCCTGATTTCTCCGGATGAAACTGCGTTGCACTTACATACCCATCCTCGACTGCAGATAAAAATCTCTCTCCATAGTTCGTCCACGTTTGCATCTGTCCTTGTGGAGTCTTTGCAGCATAGGAATGCACAAAATAAAATGACTCCTGGCTTATGCCCGAGAAGAGCAATGAAGCATCTGGAGCATCCACAGTGTTCCATCCCATATGCGGCAATATTTCGGCGGAGATTTTACTGACGGTTCCAGGCCAAATTCCAACTCCTCGGTGAGGCTGACCCTCTGAATGCTCATCTCCTAGAGCGAAAAGTATTTGCATCCCTATACAAATACCAAGTGTCGGACGCTCTGCTGCAACACGTTTTCTAATTATTTCAGCGCCATTAATTGCATTCAGGCCCTGCATGCATGCGGCAAATGCACCAACTCCAGGTACAACTAACCCTTGGGCTTCAATGGCAATGTGCTCATCTGATGTGACGACAACTTCAATTCCACTCGTTGAAAACGCGCGTTCGGCTGAACGTAAATTGCCTGATCCATAGTCGAGAATTGCGATCAAAGAGAGCCCTTAGTAGATGGAATCCCAGCTACTCGGCCATCAAGTGATACAGCATCTCGTAAGGCTCGAGCAACAGCTTTGAACTGCGCTTCAAAGACGTGGTGGGCATTTCGTCCCTCAAGAACTCTTATGTGCAAAGCAATGTGAGCCTCTGCAACAATTGATTCCCAGATATGTTTGCCAAGAGTTGTATCGAAAGTTCCAATAAGTTCAACAATTTCAGGTTGGCGATGGACAAGGTATGGACGTCCAGATAAATCAACAGCTGCTTGAACAAGAACTTCATCTAGTGGAACCATTGAATCACCAAAACGGCGGATGCCCGATTTATCGCCTAAAGCAGTTCGCAGTGCTTCTCCAAATGCAAGAGACGTATCTTCCACGCTGTGATGTGAATCGACGTCTATATCTCCCGTAGTTTTAACAGTTAAATTAAAACCTGAATGCTTTCCAAGTTGAGACATCATGTGATCAAAAAATGGAACACCCGTTGAGACATCGATTATGCCTTGGCCATCCAAGTTCAGCTCTACAAGGACATTCGACTCTTTCGTGGTGCGTTCTATTCGAGCAGTTCTCATAACAGTCTCACTTTCTACAGAAGTTCGGTTAACGCCTCAAGGAACACTTTGTTCTCGGCTTCATTGCCGACAGTCACGCGAAGATAGGACGATAATCCCACATCTCTTATGAGAACGCCTTTTTCTAAGAGTGCTGCCCACAGCTGTGGCGAGGTTGCTTTAAATCCCGTAAACAGAATGAAATTAGCAGCACTTGGGACAGTTGTTAGGCCAAGGTCATTCAAAGCCTTAACTAATTCCTGGCGGGCGGCGACAAGTTGAGAAACGTTGCCTAATAACTCTGTACGAAAATCTAAGGCAACTTTGGCCGCAGCCTGTGTGATCGCACTGAGGTGATACGGCAAACGAACCAGCATCATGGCGTTCACAATATGTAAATCAGCAACCAGATAGCCCACGCGGGCTCCGGCAAAAGCAAAAGCTTTACTCATAGTTCGAATAACCACGATGTGGGGAAACGCCTGAATAAGTGAGACTGCCGACTCCTCTGGTGAAAACTCAGCATATGCCTCATCAACGATGAGCAGACCACCGTGCATAGCCACTGCACGTGCCAAAGTTTCTATTTCGGCTAGTGGAACTGCATCGCCAGTTGGGTTATTGGGAGTGGTAATAAATGTAAGTGTTGGTTTTAGCTTTTCAACTTGTTCTACTGCAATTTCACTATTAAATGTAAAATTAGAATTACGCTCACCATTAATCCAAGTCGTCCCAGCTACATTTGAAATAAGGGCGTGCATTGAATAGGAAGGCGTGAAACCGAGTGCTACTCCACTTCCACAAGCCAAGAACAATGATTGGATGATTTCATTACTGCCATTAGCTGCCCAAATATTCTCTGATCCGAAATTAGTTTGACTTCTCTCGTTTATGTAACTAGCAAGCGCTGAACGCAATATAACCGCATCGCGATCTGGATAACGATTAAGCGTTCCGACAATTTGAGAAATCGCTTGAGTGATTTGGGCTTGAAGTTCCGGAGAAGGAGGATATGGGTTCTCATTAGTATTAAGTACCGCTTCTGCCGGTACTTGCGGCGCACCGTATGCAGACATGGATTGGAGCGACGTCCTTAAAGGAATCCAATCTGGCCAACTCATTGCTGGTTCTCCAATCGCACAGTCATTGCCTCGCCATGTGCTGGAAGATCTTCAGCATTTGCCAAAGTCACAACTGTTGGAAGAATGTCCTTAAATGCCTGCTCTGCATACTCAATGAAGTGCAGACCCTTTAAAAAACTCTGCACTGACAGGCCACTTGAATGACAGGCGCAACCACCTGTAGGAAGAACATGGTTTGACCCAGCTGAATAATCTCCTAATGAAACTGGTGAAAAACGACCGATAAATACCGCCCCTGCGTTTCTTATTTTATTCGCATCATCTCTGGCTTGTGCAGTATGAATCTCTAAATGTTCTGCAGCATATGCATTCACTACATCGATTCCTTGTTCAATTGAATCAACAATAACAAGCGCCGACTGAATTCCAGAAAGGGCCTCAATAATGCGCTGCGAGTGTTTTGTCATTGGCACACGCAGTTTTAACTCGGTTAGTACTGCGTGTGCAAGATCCGTACTGTCGGTTACCAAGATTGCTGCTGCAATTACGTCGTGCTCGGCCTGGCTCATTAAATCAGTAGCGACATCGGCTGCAATTGCTGTGCTGTCAGCCAAAATAGCAATCTCGGTTGGACCTGCCTCTGAATCAATACCGATAACACCACGCAATGCTCGCTTTGCTGCCGCGACATAAATATTGCCTGGCCCCGTAACTAAATCGCATTTTTCAATTAACCCATCCATGCCATAAGCAAAGAGTGCAATGGCTTGCGCGCCTCCAACTGCATACACCTCAGTGATACCAAGTAGTGCGCATGTAGCCAAAATAGTTGGGTGCGGAAGTCCACCAAACTCTTTCTGTGGTGGAGATGCAATAGCAATCGATGCGACTTTGGCAATCTGTGCTGGAATTACATTCATCATCACACTGCTGGGATATACGGCCCGCCCACCTGGAACATATAAACCTACGCGGTCAACTGGAATCCACTTCTCTGTAACAATCCCGCCATCAACTACTTCAGTGGTGCTCTCTCGACGCACTTGCGCCGAATGTACTTTTCTTATCCGTTCTATTGAAAGTTCAAGTGCCGTTTTGATTTCGGGATCAAGATTAGACAATGCAGATTTTAAAGCGGCTGCAGGCACACGAATGCTGGATGGCCTTACTCCATCAAACTCCTGGGCTAATTCAATTAAATCTGTTTCAGTGCCGTATTTGACTCTCAACAAAATCGGTTCGATTAACTTCATGGCTTCATTGACATCCAGGACCGCTCGGGGCAGTTCGCTTTGGTATGCCATCTTTGTTAGGGCACACCCGCGAAGATCTACAGTCCTCATCATGGACCAATTGTAATGCTCACCGAGTAATGGGCGATGCGCAATTATGAGATCAAACCAGGCAGTTAGGACCCAAAATGGATTTTAAGTCAGCGCTCAAACTTGGAGATGATGTCACCAAGGCCTCAATTTTCATAAATGTGCTTTGACCATTGTCGTTGAGTTGAAGATGGACTTCACGCTTTCCGGGATGTGAACGCAAAATCTCCTTGATCCGATCCACTACTGGCGGGGTGCACTGTGACATAGGAAGAGAAATTACAAGAGGTCCTGCTGGACCAGTTGAGACATCTGGAATCGACATTTCAAGTGCAGTAAAGCGAAGCGTTTCTTCACGGCGATCGACTCTGCCTCTAATGGTAACAATTCGATCTTCAGTCAGAGACATCGAGTACTGATTGTAAGTGTTAGAGAAAAATAAGACTTCAAGCGCACCTTCAAGATCTTCAACTGTAACTACTGCCCACGATGCCCCTTGGCGTGAAACTTTTCGGACCACGCTTGTTATCAATCCTCCGATTGTGACAATCGATTCACTTTGCGCACCTTCATCAACTAATTCGCTGATACTCATATCCGTATTAGCACGCAAAACATGTTCGACTCCCAGCAAAGGATGATCTGAGACATAAAGTCCGAGCATTTCCCTTTCATAGCTCAGAAGCATCGGCTTATCCCATTCACCTTTAGGAATCTCCAAATCAAGAGATGCGACATGGCTGATTGATTCACCACCAAATAAATCAAACTGGCCAATGGCTTCGGCGCGTTTAGACTCAATAACTGAATCAATTGCCTCAAGATAAACAGCCATTAAACCTTTACGTGAAACATTCATAGATCCAAAAGCTCCAGCTTTAATAAGTGATTCAATAGTCTTCTTATTGCAAACTTGTGCATCGACTTTTGCTAGAAAATCTCCAAAAGAAGTGAAGCGCCCCTTGGATTCGCGTGATGCTTTTATCGATGCAACTACGCCTTCACCAACGTTTCGAATTGCCGCTAATCCAAAGCGAATATCATTTGTTCGAGGCGTGTACTCAGCATCGGATTCATTGACATCAGGCTCAAGAACTTTAATGCCCATTCGGCGACATTCACTCAAATAGAGTGCAGATTTGTCTTTATCATCGCGCACACTTGTGAGAAGGGCTGCCATGTATTCAGTTGGATAATTCGCTTTTAAATAACCAGTCCAGTAAGAAACAACGCCATAGCCCGCAGAGTGCGCGCGATTAAATGCATAATCTGAAAAGGGAATCAATACGTCCCACAGTCTTTTTATCGCTGCAGTTGAATAACCATTTGCCTTCATCCCTGCTTCAAATGGTACGTACTCTTTATCTAGAATGTTTTTGTCCTTCTTACCCATCGCCTTACGAAGTAAATCTGCGCGCCCGAGTGAAAATCCAGCGACTTTTTGTGCGATTGCCATTACTTGCTCTTGATACACGATTAACCCATATGTATCTCCGAGAATCTCTTTTAGTGCATCGACTAGTTCAGGATGAATTGCCTCTACTGGCTTCCGACCATTTTTGCGGTCTGCGTAGTTATTGTGTGCATTCTCACCCATAGGTCCAGGTCGATAAAGTGCGATCACTGCAGAAATATCTTGGAAAGAATCCGGTGACATGGCACGTAGCAACGCACGCATTGGGCCACCGTCTAACTGAAAAACACCTAATGTGTCGCCACGTGATAAAAGTTCATACGTTTTCTTATCATCCAGAGGTAAGTCCTCCAAGATAACGTCGATACCTTGATTGGATTTTATATTCAATAGGGCATCATCTAGAACTGAAAGGTTGCGAAGCCCAAGAAAGTCCATCTTAAGTAGCCCAATAGCTTCACAAGCACCCATATCAAACTGCGTAATTATCGCGCCATCTGCCTCACGACGATGGATTGGAATAACATCAAGAAGTGGCTCGCGCGAAAGAATGACACCAGCGGCGTGCACTCCCCACTGTCGCTTCAAACCCTCTAAGCCCCGCGCGGTATCAACTACACGTTTTGAGTCAGGATCTGATTCGTAGAGTGTGCGAAATTCTCCTGCTTCACCATATCTATCATCGCTTGGATTAAAAACTCCACCGAGTGAAATATCTTTACCCATAACAGATGGCGGAAGAGCTTTAGTAAGTTTCTCACCAATTACATATGGGTATCCAAGGACACGTGTTGAGTCTTTAATTGCCTGCTTCGACTTAATTGTTCCGTAAGTAATGATTTGAGCGACACGATCTTCGCCATATTTTGTGGTTGCATAGCGAATCATTTCGCTTCGTCGACGCTCATCAAAGTCCAAATCGATATCGGGCATTGAGATTCGCTCAGGATTTAAGAATCGTTCGAACAAGAGTCCATGTTCTAACGGATCAAGGCCTGTGATGCCAAGGGCATAAGCAACTAAGGATCCCGCCGCAGAGCCACGACCTGGGCCAACACGTATGCCAACAGTTTTTGCATGCGCAACTAAATCTGCAACAACTAAGAAGTAGCCCGGAAATCCCATCGTCTGCATAACACCAAGTTCGTAGGCAAGACGTTCCTGATGCGCAGGAGTTATGCGTGTACCCATGCGTGAGAGCAATCCTCGTTCAGCTTCTTTCTTTAGCCAAGAGTCTTCAGTCTCACCGACTGGAACGGTGAACTGCGGCAGAAGATTTTCACCTTCACGTAAAGTAACGTTGCAACGCTGCGCAATAAGTAGCGTGTTATCACAACTTTCTGGAATTTCCTTGAAGAGTTCGCGCATCTGTGCAGCCGTCTTTACATAAAAACTATCATTATCAAATTTGAATCGCTTGGGATCTGCCAAAGTTGATCCAGACTGAACGCACAATAACGCTTCGTGAGCTGGTGCATCACTCTGCAGCGTGTAGTGAAGGTCATTAGTTGCTAGCAGTGGTAGACCTAATTCTTTGCCTAGTTTCAAAAGATCTGCCTTGACCCTGCTCTCAATATCGATTCCGTGATCCATCACTTCTAGGTAAAAATTATCTACACCAAAAATATCTCGATAATCACTTGCAGCTTTAATTGCTTCCTTGTAAGCACCCATCCGCAATCGCGTTTGTATTTCACCACCGGGACAACCCGTAGTTGCAATTAAACCAGTTGAGTGCGCCGCCAATAATTCACGATCCATGCGAGGTTTATAGTAATAACCTTCAAGAGATGCCAAGGAAGATAAACGAAATAGATTTGCGAGACCAACATTATTTTCTGCCAGAATTGTCATGTGCGTATACGCACCACCACCCGATACATCATCTTCGCCACCGTCAGCCCACTTAACTCGCTTTTTTTCAAAACGAGACTCAGGCGCAACATAGGCTTCAATTCCAATTATCGGTTTAATGCCAGCTTTTTTCGCACCTTTATAAAAATCAAAAGCCCCAAAAACATTTCCATGATCTGTCATTGCAATAGCTGGCATTTCCTGCCTAGCAACCTCAGTCATCAAGTCACCCACGCGAGCAGCACCATCGAGCATGGAGTATTCAGTATGAACGTGTAGGTGAACGAAGTTATCTTTAGACATGGTTGATATAAGGCTATTGCTTACGGCAGCACTGCATCTGAAAGCAACGCCAGCGAAGCTGTGAGATCGGCGGGATAAGGAGCGGTGAAATTGAGTTTGGCGCTTGTAATGGGGTGTTCGAAGCGAAGCTCCTTGGCATGAAGCCATGGACGCGACATTGCCAGGCTCTTTGCTAGCACAGGGTCCGCGCCATATGTCATGTCCCCTACCAAAGGATGATTAAGAGCCGAGAAATGGACGCGAATCTGGTGTGTACGACCTGTTTCAAGTTCAACTTTGACAAGAGAGACAGCACGGTAGAACTCGATAACCTCATAGTGGGTAATCGATTCTTTTCCTGTACCTACTACTGCAAATCGATGATCTTCCTTTGGATGACGATCAATGGGGGCATCGATAGTTCCTGTCGTTGGATCCATATGGCCTTGGATCAGCGCATGATAAATCTTTTCAACACTTCGAGTTCGGAATGCATCTTTTAGGACTGTGAATGCTCGGTCACTCTTTGCGACAATCATTAATCCACTTGTTCCAACATCTAATCGATGAACAATTCCTTGACGCTCTGCTGCCCCACTTGTTGAAATCACAAAACCTGTTGCACTCAAAGCTCCAACTACTGTTGGTCCAGTCCAGCCAGGACTTGGGTGCGCCGCACAGCCAACTGGCTTATTGATAACAACAATATCTCCGTCTTCATAAACTATTTCGAGACCTTCTATAGGGGTTAATGGAATCGGCACTGAATTTACAAGTGCGGGTAGGAGCACTTCAATAATTTGTCCAGCACTTACTCTTTCGGATTTGAGCATGGCCCGGTTCGAAGTTGTGATGTCTCCATCTTCTAGAAGTTTTACCACTGCGGTGCGGGAAAGTCCCAATACCCGGGTTAATGCACTATCAATTCGCTCTCCAGTCACACCCTCGGGTACAGCTAAAGTTCTTAACTCTCGATTACTCATAACTTTAAATCCTTCTTTGTAATCGGAGAAACATTTCGCACAGTTAAATACATGGAGAGTCCAGCAGCACAGACAATAGCGGAATCAGCAATATTAAATATTGGCCAGTGAGGAAGTTGCATCCAATCGATTACATGTCCACGTAAAAAGCCTGGGTCACGGAAAATACGATCGCTCAAATTGCCAAGAACTCCACCCAGTACTAACCCCAGAACTATCGCCCAGCCTCGGGAGGTAATCTGTGGTGCAAAATAAATAATTGTAGTCAGCACAATTACACCGAATATCGAGAGTAGAAATGTTGCGTCGGTCGCAAATGAAAATGCCGCGCCAGGGTTTCTGACATAGTTCAACTGAAAGAAATTTCCCACAATCTTTATTGAACCGCGATGTGAAAGCTGACTTACCGCCCAGGCCTTAGTAGCTAAATCGAAGATCCAGATAAACCAGGCAACACTTAATAGTGTTCGCCACCTTTGCACTCTTAGCGCCGTTCTTCCTTCTGCTTGCACAGCATGCAGAGAGTTGCGCGTGGAAAGACCTGAAGTCGAGCTTTGCCAATTGGATTTCCACATTCTTCACAAGATCCATACCGCTTCGAATCAATGCGATCTAGTGCGCGTTCAGTTTGTAAAACCATGTCGCGCGCATTGATTACAAGTGACATTTCGTGCTCACGTTCAAAAGTTTTTGTTCCAGCATCAGCCTGATCATCTCCAGCACCTTCACCTGATTCTTGAATGAGTGAATCCATCTCAAGTTCAACTATCGCTAACTCACGACGAAGACGCTCTAACTCTTTAGAAATCTCAGTGCGAACTGCTTTCAACTCTGCCGGAGTCCAAGGTGCCTCTGTATCGCTGACAACAATTGGAGTCGGAGCACTTTTAATTGGTTTTAGTGGCGCAGTTTTTTTCCCACTCTTAACTGGACGTGGAGGTGGTGGCATAACTAGGCGGCGCTCTTCAACTACAGGTGCCGCGATCGGCGCGCTGACGGTTGAAACGGAAACGGTTTGAGAACTCTCATCCACAGTCAGCGTTGTCTTTGTTGTGGACGCCTTAGCTGCAGGGGCTTTTTTAACTGGAATTGATTTCACTGCACTCTTTTTAGCCACAGCTTTTTTTACCGCTGCTTTCTTTGCTACCGGCTTCTTTACAACAGCTTTTTTGGCAGGAACCTTTTTAGCCGGAGCCTTTTTGGCAACCTTCTTCACTGCGCTCTTGGCTGGAGCCTTCTTGGCTGCGGCTTTCTTAACTGTCTTCTTCGGCATGACGCGAACCTTATTCCGATTGCACCATGTATACCAACTGCGCCACGGGAGTTTTTGGGCACGAGATGGCCTAGACTGCGGCTACTAACTGAATATGAGCGTTGACGGGGCCATCACCTCACGAGCTCGCCGGAAGAAATGAGTTAAAACTCACCTAGAACCGGCATCGTTAGTATTTTAAGCGGCGCGATATGGCGCAAGGTGGGTGGTACCGCGATCTCTGCGATTGTAGAGAGCGTCCCTCCAGAAGATTTATTTCTTGGAGGATTTATTATGGTGTTTCGAGCAATCTCCGCAGCCGTAGATCTGCCTGCAGTCGAACATGAAATTTTAAAGTTCTGGCAAGAGAACGATATCTTTAATAAAACTGTGCAAGCACGCTCAGGAGCAATGCCGTGGACTTTTTACGAAGGTCCTCCAACGGCAAACGGAATGCCTGGCACACACCATATTGAAGCTCGAGTTTTCAAAGATGTCTTTCCTCGTTTTCAAACTATGAAAGGAAGACACGTAACTCGAAAAGCAGGTTGGGATTGCCATGGATTGCCAGTTGAGATTGCAGTAGAAAAAGAGTTGGGTTTTAATGGCAAAGGAGATATCGAAGCATTCGGTGTCGCAGCATTTAATGATAAATGTCGTGAATCAGTGCAACGCCATGTAAGCGCATTTAGTGACATGACGGATCGAATGGGTTTCTGGGTGGATTTTGATCAAGCGTATTGGACTATGTCACCTGAATATGTGGAGAGCGTTTGGTGGTCCCTCAAGGAAATTTGGAAAAAGGGTTTACTAGTACAAGATCACCGAGTTGCTCCTTACTGTCCTCGGTGCGGAACAGGATTATCAGATCATGAACTTGCACAGGGCTATGAAACAGTAATTGATCCATCTGTATATGTCAGATTTCCAGTTACTTCGGGTGAGTTTGCCCAACTCAATGCATCATTTTTAGTCTGGACTACGACTCCCTGGACATTAGTTTCAAATACGGCGATTGCAGTAAATCCCGCTGTCGATTATGTAGTAGTTGAAGTAACCGTTGATGAAAAGACTGAGGTTTTAATTGTTGCCGATGCACTTATTGAAAGTGTTAAAGGTGAGAAAAGGATTATTAAAAAGCTCTTGGGACAAGAACTAGAGCGCACTACCTATAGAAGACCGTTTAATTATGTCGAAATCCCGCAAGCACATTACGTAGTGCTTGCAAACTATGTGACGACGGAGGATGGAACTGGATTAGTACATCAGTCCCCTGCTTTTGGTGCAGACGACTTAGCAGTTTGTCGCGCCTACGGCTTGCCAGTAATAAATCCAATTGCGCCAGATGGAACTTTTCTCAAAGAGATTCCAATTATTGGTGGAATATTCTTTAAAGATGCCGACAAAATTCTTGTCAAAGAGCTAAAGACCAATGGCGCGCTCTACAAACACCAACCTTACGAGCACTCATATCCACATTGTTGGCGATGCCACACAGCACTCATGTATTACGCACAACCATCTTGGTATATCCGCACAACTTCTATCAAAGACGAGCTACTGCGAGAAAATGCTTTGACAGATTGGCATCCTGAAACGATTAAAGACGGACGTTACGGTGATTGGCTCAACAACAATATCGATTGGGCCCTTTCCCGTAATCGATATTGGGGAACCCCCCTTCCAATTTGGCGCTGTGAAAATAAACATGAAATTTGCGTTGACTCGCTCAAAGAATTGGGTGAGCTATCTGGACAGTCTCTTTCAAACCTTGATCCACATCGACCATTTGTTGATGATATCAAGTTTCCATGTGCCGAATGTTCGGAGATTATGACTCGAGTTCCCGAAGTAATTGACTGTTGGTATGACTCAGGTGCAATGCCATTTGCTCAGTGGGGTTACCCACATAAAGAGGGTTCAGTCGAAAGATTTAAAGCGTCCTACCCTGCAGATTTCATCTGTGAAGCAATTGACCAGACTCGGGGTTGGTTCTATACATTGATGACAATTGGAACACTTGTCTTTGATAAATCTTCTTATAAAACCGTCTTATGCCTTGGACACATTTTGGATAAAGATGGTCGCAAGATGAGCAAGCACGTTGGAAATGTCTTAGAACCAATGGCACTCATGGACCAGCATGGTGCCGATGCGGTCCGCTGGTACATGTTGGCTGCAGGATCACCATGGGCGGCTCGTCGCGTTGGCCATGATGCTATTAATGAAGTCGTCCGCAAAACTCTTTTAACATACTGGAACACGGTTTCATTTCATGCTCTCTATGCGAAAGCTTCAGAGTTTGAACTAACACAAGCTCCAGCCCTTGAGAATCGTTCTTTAATGGATAAATGGATTGTCTCTGAACTGAACAAATTAGTCAGCGAAGTTGATTTTGCATTATCAGGATTTGATTCCCAAAATGCAGGGCGAGCTCTTGCTCGCTTTATTGATGATTTATCCAATTGGTATGTGAGACGCTCACGTCGACGTTTTTGGGATGGTGATGTTGCTGCAATGGCAACACTGCATGAGTGCTTAGTCACGCTCACTCAGTTGCTTGCTCCCATGGTCCCATTTATTACTGAACAAGTTTGGCAAGAGCTTGTTCGACCAACAGATGCCAACGCAGTTTCATCTGTACACCTGTCTGACTTTCCGCTAGTTAAGTCTTCTGCAATTGATGAAGAGTTAAATCAGCAAGTTGCGCTAACCCGACGCATAGTCGAACTTGGTCGGGCATCTCGCGCTGAATCCGGTATTAAGGTAAGACAACCTTTGGGTAGGGCGCTTATTGCAGCCAGCGGTTGGGCATCTCTGCCCACACAAATGCGTGAACAGATTGCCGATGAACTCAATGTCGTGGCGTTAGAAGACATTGCTAGCGCTGATGGTGACTTAGTTGATATCTCTATCAAAGCTAACTTCAAAAGCTTAGGTGCAAAATTTGGCGGTACAGTTCAGGAAATTGCAAAAGCAATTGCGACTAGTGACGCCACAATCCTTGTAAAAACTCTACGATCAACGGGCTCCACCATGGTTGGGCAGTGGCAAGTCGAGCTTGAAGACTTAGTCATTACAGAGGTTCCGAAGAGTGGTTGGACAGTGACTTCTCATGATGGCGAAAGTGTTGCTTTAGATTTAGAGCTAACTCCCACACTGATTTTGGCTGGCAATGCCCGTGAAGTTATCCGTTTTATTCAGGAACGACGAAAAAGTGACGGCTTTGAGATTTCAGATCGAATCTCAATAGCGTGGAATGCATCTGCCGAGATTGTCTCTGCTATTGAAATTCACTCATCTCATATCCAAGAAGAGGTTCTGGCAGTCTCAATGAAGCGTGATGAATCCCTAGATCAGAGTGAAAGTGAATTCGGCCTAACGGTGGTTCTTACTAAAGCCCGCTGACGAAACCAATAAGAAGTTGGACTCCAAAAAAAAGGACTATAAAGCTCATATCTAAGCTGACTGCACCTAAGCGAAGAGGTGGAATAAATCGACCAACGAAGCGCATAGGTTGATCGGTGATGGAGTAAATTGCTTCAACTAAGTAAAGCGAAATTCCGCTGGGTTTCCAGTTGCGAGCAAACATTCGGATGTAATCAAGAATGAGACGACCCAGCAGCGCAATTAAAAAGATTTCAAGAATTGTGGAAAGTATTGAACCTAACCTCATGAGAAATTAACTCTGGTTGAAAAAACTTGCTTGAGCTGCAGCCGATTTATCCTCGGTGCTGACATGAATATTGGCTGGAGATATTAAAAACACCTTCTTAGTAACTCTCTCAATAGTGCCGTGCAAACCAAAAGCAAGTCCGCTTGCAAAGTCGACTAAGCGTTTGTGTTCAGATTCATCCATCTCGGTCAAATTAATGATGACAGGATTTCCTTGGCGAAAATGTTCGCCGATAGTGCGAGCTTCATTATAGAAACGCGGATGCAGAGTGATAATCCGATCTAATACCGGCAAATCTAACTGAGGAGCTGCTTCAACAGTCGAAGAGGCTACGGTAGAGACTGAACCCCTTGGCTTAATTCGCACTTCATTAGAAATAGGTACAGCCGGAACTTGTGAATTCAATGGAGCATCAAACTCCGGTTCATCCATCAAGCCCAAATAACTTGCGATTCGTTTCACTGCATTAGCCATGCGTATACGTTACCTGTCTGTCTAACGAGAACCCATTATTTGGCTACCGATGCGTAAATGTGTCGCGCCATGGGCAATAGCGGTTTCAAAGTCCCCGCTCATTCCGGCAGAAAGCATTGCAGCATCTGGAAAATCTGCACAAAACGCCAGCTGAATTTCATGAAGTTGAGAAAATGCCGCTTCCGGTTCGATCCCAAGTGGTGCTACAGCCATCAAGCCAGCCAAATGATGGTTTGGGTCTGCATTAACCTGTTCGGCAAGGGTATAGAGAGATTGAATCGTTGATCCCCCGCGATGGAGACTGCCATCTAGGTTGACTTGAAGAAATATATCTAATGAGTGAATCGCAACTTTTTGAATTATTTCGAAGTGGCGCGCATCATCGAGCGAGTGAATGACGTTGGCCCAAGAGCATATGGACTTTAATTTATTACTTTGAATCTGACCTTGAAAGTGCCATCGCCCCTGTACTTCGTTTGCCTTGGGCCGCGCATCACCATCTCGATTTTCCCCGAAATCATTGACTCCAAGGCCTTTTAGAATCTGGACATCAGATACTGGAAAGGTTTTAGTTACCACTATAAGTGATATCTCATGTGGATTTCGGGCAGAAGATTGGGAGGCTTCAGTAATCCGAGATTTTATATCCTCTAAATTCGCGGCTAACTCTTCTTCGCGTGTTAGAGCCATACTACTCCGGCATTACGACCAGTATTTTTTTGACGGCGGTATGAAAATAAATGATTATTTTCAAGTGTGCACTCCGGCACCGCTTCATATGTAATGCCCTCAGAAACCAAATCCCCAATGAGTGCTTTGGGGAGATCCAGAGCAGGAGTTGAATTCTTGGTTTGAGCAGCTGCCAGTGGATGAGAGCGCAAAACTTCGTCGAATATTTCTGGAGAGACTTCATAGCAGGCTCCGCAAATTGACGGTCCCATATGTGCGTGAATTTTATCGGCTCCTAACCCTCGCATTTCCTTAATGACTTTTCGGGCTATTGAATTCGTTAAGCCTTTTCTGCCAACATGTACGGCTGCCACTACAGTTGTAGATGAAAGAAGTAATGGGATGCAGTCGGCAACTAATACTGCTAACGCCAAACCAGGAATATCTGTAATGAGTGCGTCACATGTTGGATCGATGTCACTTATTGATTGAGTGACTACAAATGCATCTCCATGAACTTGGTTCATGAACTGAATCGGTCCAATCGCATTTGTGAGGGACTCACGGTTTTTCAAGACGCGCGTGGGTTCATCCCCCACATGCAATGCAAGATTTAAAGAATCAAAAGGCGCAAGGCTAAAACCTCCACGCCGATCGGTGAAGATTGTCGGCAAGTCAAATTACTTCATAAAGTCAGGCACATCGATATCTTGCTCATCTTCAGAGACAAGTTCCTCAAATGTGACACGTCGCCGCGGTGTTGAATCACCATCGAGTTCGAGAGCGACTGAAAGTGGATCATTGGCAGCGATAGGATCGGCCTGCCCATTGAGCGTAGAAGCATCGATGACTGGCGTAGACACTCGCTTTGGTTCTCCGCCTTCAAATCCAGCAGCTACGACAGTTATTCGCACCTCGTCCCCTAATGCATCGTCGATAGTCGTACCGAAAATGAATTTTGCATTGGGATGAACTGCGGCCTGTACAAGTTCGCACGCCTCATTAACTTCAAAGAGTCCCAGATCTGACCCACCCGAAATTGAAAGTAACACTCCCATTGCTCCATCGATAGAAGCCTCAAGCAGCGGTGAGGAAATCGCAAGCTCTGCTGCACGAAGTGCACGGTTTTCACCGCGCGCTGAACCGATTCCCATTAAGGCCGAACCAGCTCCAGACATAACCGCTTGGACATCTGCAAAATCAAGGTTGATTAAACCTGGTTGTGTGATGATCTCAGTGATTCCTTGAACTCCTGAAAGTAAAACTTGATCCGCACTTTTAAATGCATCGGCCAAAGTAATAGTTCTATCTGAAATTGCAAGCAAACGATCATTTGGAATAACAATTAATGTATCTACTTCACTACGTAGCGCTTCAATTCCAATCTCTGCTTGCGCAGAGCGCAACTTTGCTTCAAATGAAAAGGGACGTGTAACAACACCGATTGTCAATGCACCTAGTTCGCGGGCAATTTTTGCGACAATCGGTGCAGCGCCAGTACCAGTACCACCACCTTCTCCAGCTGTTACAAAAACCATATCCGCTCCACGCAAAATTTCTTCAATGTCTTCGGCATGATCGAGTGCTGCAGATTTTCCTTTTTCAGGATCCATTCCTGCGCCAAGGCCACGAGTCGTTTTGCGACCAATATCTAACTTAACATCTGCATCACTCATTAATAAATGTTGCGCGTCTGTATTTATTGCAATGAATTCCACACCTTTGAGACCGACATCAATCATTCGATTAATTGCATTTACTCCACCGCCACCAATACCAACAACTTTGATGACTGCCAAATAATTTTGCGGTGAAGCCACTTTTTTCCCCCTTGTAAACCATAAACCTCTACTTGAGCCTTATTTTCAAATATTTTTCTATAAGGCGAACGTAAAGTGCGCAGCCATCTTAAGCAAACACCGACTCGATTTATTTTATGTCGTGTCGAAAGTTCCTACTACTTAACTATCGGTGCATGTGGCGCCGTTAAATCAATCCGATGAATTTTTCGATTCTCTGGTCGAACAAGTAAAGCCATGTAAACCTGCGCTTTTAGTGCATTTTCTTTATCCTGACCCCACAATACTTCCAGTTTCCTTTTCCCACTCTCGATCTCAAGTACATACGAATCCGTATGTTTAACTTTCACTAGTCTCACCTCTTTGGTGATTTCGATGGGCAGAGATTTGAAAAACATCGAAGCCTTGATGGCTGCTTCTATTGATGGCCCTTGAATCCGTGGCAAGTCCGGTACGTCATTTCCCTGGAATTCAAAGCTAACTCCCTCTTCGTCAACTGCAAGATTATTGAAAATTACAATCGGAGTTCTTTCACTGATGTCAATCGATACTTTACCGCTGAGCCAATTTCTAGATATTTCTACATTCCTAACCCAATCTAATTTTTCATACTCGGCGATTATCACACGAGGTTCTACTCGCGCTAATTTTTCACCTAACTCAATCCTAGAAGAAATAGTTTTGCTAGTGCCTTTTACCTCTATCGAGCTGACCGTGAATAACGAAGACCAACCCAAAATATATGCCAATGCTGCAAGCAGTAAACACCCTGCAGTCAAATATAGGGAACGTTTTTTCATTTAACCAAAACGTCGAATCAATCCATCAACAATGACAGGTGCCAATGAACTCACGTCTCCTGCCCCCAAGGTAATGATGACATCACCTGGTTGCGCTGAGTCAACAACACTGTCAGTCACTTCGATAAAGTTTGGAATGTACTCGCCATTTTTCATAGCCTCCGTGATTAATCGCGAGGTAACACCTGCAATAGGTTTTTCACTAGCAGCATAAACTTCTAGAACTATTGTTCGATCTGCGAGTGAAAGTGACTCTGCAAATCCCGCTGCAAAAGCTGCAGTTCGCGAATATCTGTGCGGTTGAAAAATAACAATGAGACGTCCATCGCCGGCAAACCTGCGCGCTGCTTGAAGAGTCACGTCAATTTCTGTTGGGTGATGACCATAATCATCAATAACCCTCACGCCATGCACCGTTCCTTTGATCTCAAATCGGCGGCCGGTTCCACGAAAAATCGATAACCCTTGAATCAGATCGGATGCACCAAAACCAAGTTGCAATCCAGTCGCAAGAACTGCTGCAGAATTGAGCAAGTTGTGATGACCCGGTACTTGAAGTTCGATGTATCCGATGGTTTTACCATGCCAAATCGCACGAGCCCGAGAGCCCATAGCGAAGAGTTCAATTGAATCGATAGTTAAATCGCTTCCCTCACGAACTCCGTAAGACACACAAGTTAGTTGTTGAACTTTTTCAACGAGTGCAGCAGCACCGTCGTCATCAGCGCAATAAGTTAAAAACCCGCTTTGGTTAATTGTTTGAGCAAATTGATTAAAGGCTTCCGATACCTCGGCAGGAGTAGCGAAAAAATCAACATGATCATGTTCAATATTTGTCACTATTGCAGCGAATGGGTGGTACTCAAGAAATGAGCCATCTGATTCATCAGCTTCTGCAACAAAAATTTTGCCTGTGCCTCGATGAGCGTTAGAACCAGAGGCTGTAATTGTTCCTCCGATGGCAAAAGAAGGATCCGCCGCACAGCTCTGAAGCGCAACAGCCAGCATTGAGGAAGTTGTAGTTTTGCCATGAGTGCCGGCAACCGCAATACTTGTCGATTCTGACATAAGAATTGAAAGTGCTGCTGCGCGTGTCAAGACGGGGATATCAAGTTTATGCGCCATCTCAAGTTCAGGATTATTTGGTGCAATTGCATTTGAATAAACAACGCAATCAGCACCATCAACGTTTATAGCCGCATGTGAAGTAGAAATTGTCGCACCTAGCGCAATGAGTGCTTTAACAACTGAAGAGTCTTTTGCATCAGAGCCACTCACGATAATTGAGTGAGACAAAGCTATGCGTGCCAGGCCACTCATGCCGGCTCCACCGATACCTATAAAGTGAACACGCTTTCCAACTAATGATGACAGTGTAGGTTTCATTTATTCCCCATCGCATGCTCACCTAAAGCGACTATTTTCGCAGCTGCGTCTAGCTCGACACCTGATCCATTCAGAGGTGCGTTCTGTGATTTGGTAAGAAGCGCGTCAATGTTTTCAATTAAATACTTAGAGCTCAGTTGAGATTGTTCCAAAATTGCCGCCCTGCCATCAGAGACGAGTGAGCGAGCATTTATAAATTGTTCGCCATTACCAATAGGTAGGGGCACGAAAAGGGCGTAACGACCCAAAGTTCGAAATTCACTGCATGTTACTGCACCACTGCGAGCGATAATCAGGTCACTTGCAAGATAGGCATCACCCATAGCCTCTAAATAAGGAACTGATCGATACGCGCCGTGCGAATGAGGCAATTCATTGGCCTTACCAACTGAGTGTAAAATTGAAAATCCCTTAGCTAAGAATGCATCAACACTTCCAGACACTGCTGCGTTGATAGCAATGGAACCTTGCGAGCCACCCATAATAAATATTAATGGGGAGTTTTCTTCAAATCCCAGCCTTTTCTTCGCTGCTTTACGGGAATCACTAAAGTTTGCATTCGAATCATGGTATGCCTGTGCAACATCACTGCGCAAAGGTAAGCCAGTTATAAGTGCATTAGTGAACTCGCGAGATTCAACATGGTGTGCGACGGCTAAGTAGGGAGTTAACAAAGCCCCAAGGCGGTTTGCCCAGCCAGGCTTTACGTTTGCTTCGTGAATAACTAGAGGAACTCGACTAAAGCGTGCAGCAATATAAGCAGGGCCGCTTACATACCCCCCAAAACCAATGAGAAGATCTGCTTCAGAAAGAATTGATTGTGAAGCGCGAACTGCAGCCATTAACATAATTGGAATCTGCAGCCAAGATGTGGAAGCTCTTCGTGAGATTGCGACTTTTGGAATATGTACTAACTCAAAACCAGCTTGAGGAACAAGTGCATTTTCAAGTCCACTTTTGGTGCCGATAAACACGATGCGATCGCTGGGATGGGAAGCCTTCCACTCTCGAGCGACAGCAAGTGCAGGTTCGATGTGCCCAGCGGTTCCACCGCCAGCCAAAACTACCGTAGCCATTTGTAGTCACTTTTCTTTAGATCCTCAAAAATCTTAGGATCTCTCCTAGCTGCGCCAATAACAAATCCAATTCCCATATATGTAGCAATGAGCGCTGAACCACCATATGAAACAAGTGGCAAAGTAACACCAACGACCGGCAAAACACTCACAGCAGAGCCAATGTTGAGAATAGTTTGAATGGCAATCCAACATCCGATTCCACAACAAACAAATCGAACCATTGGCTCATGTGAGCGAAGAGCGATTCTAAATATTGAGAAAAGTAATAGTGAGAGCAGAGCTAACGTTGAAAGCGTCCCAAATAAACCCAGCTCTTCCCCTATAACTGAGAAGATGAAGTCAGTGTGAGCAGCCGGCAAATTACCCCATTTTTGTCGGCTAGCCCCAAGACCAACTCCGAAAAAGCCACCACTAGCAAGACCTAAAAGACTATGCGCGGGTTGCCAACCTGTACTTTTGTATTGACCATCCGCGAATGGATTGATGAGAACTGAAAGACGATCTAAACGATATGGCGCTGTGTAAATAAGGGCTGCTAGACCGGCAAAGCCAACTGCCAAAATTCCAGTGAAAACTCCCAGTCGCACTCCAGAAACCCACAGCAATCCCGCTAAAATCAAAGCGAATACTGATGCCGTTCCTAAGTCCTTGCCTATTAACACCAAGAGCATACAAAATACAAAAAGCGGCGCAATCAGAAGAATTACATTTGTTTCAATAACACCATTATGTTCTCGCTTTGCCAGCATGAAACCAGCCCAGAGAATCATGAGGAATTTAACAACCTCACTTGGCTGTACATCAATAAAACCAATATTTATCCAGTTGTTATTTCCACTAACTCTCTTACCTGAAACTTGGACTAATGCTAAAAGCGCTATCGATGCTACTGCCCCGAAACGAGCTATCAATTTCCAGCGTGTAAGTGTAAGACGAGAAAGTACCCAAGCCATTGGAATGGAAATGACTAGAAAAATTATTTGACGGAGAACGACCGCATATGTTGATCCATTATTTTCAAGGGAGTAAATAGATGAAGCCGAGAAAACCATAACGACTCCGAGTATGCTCAAACTCAGCGTACTCCCAAGAAGCATGTAATAAAGATTTACGGGCTTAGTGAATAAATTAGGTCTAACTTCAGTTTTCATTTTTCACTAGTTTCTTTACAGCGGAAGCGAATCTATCTCCACGATCTGCATAGGAAATAAATTGATCCATCGAAGCACAAGCCGGCGCCATTAAAACTGTGTCTCCCGGTTCAGCGAAAGTCTTTGCAACGCCAACCACTTTCTCCATTAAATCATTTGAAGGATCACCTTTAGGAAAATCTGTGTCTACCTTTACAATAGGAATCTTGGGGGCTAATTTATGGAGAGCCGCCTCAATTAATGCACGGTCATCACCAATTAAAATGGCAGCTTTCACGCGGGATTTAACTCGATCAATAAGTGAGTTCATATCTGCACCTTTAGCCAAGCCTCCAGCGATCCAAATGACAGATAAGTGAGACATGATTGATGCCGCTGCAGCATGCGGATTAGTTGCCTTTGAATCATCAATCCATGAAATTTCATCTTCTCTTAGAACTACTTCTATTCGATGTCGGCCTGGATGAAAACCAATTAGAGCTTTCTGGATATCTGCATATGAAACCCCCACTGAAAGAGCTAGCCCAGCTGCCGCAAGCGCATTTGAAACACTATGAGGCAAAGTCGGTTGAATATCATTGATTTGGGCAATCATTGAAGCCTCATGGGGATCCCGGATGAACGCACGATCAACTAATAAATCCTCAACAACACCTAGTTCGCCCGCTGCTGGTGTTTCAAGTGTGAAAAATATTTTTTTACCAGCCCATGAACGAGCACGTTGCATTACTTCACTGTCGTCTGCATTTAAAACTGCAATATCTGAGTGATTAAGTAGAGAGAATTTTGCTCTGCAGTAATTGTCAAAACTGCCATGCCAATCCAGATGATCATCAGCGAGATTCAGAATTGCTATGCTCGTAAAGCTTGCATGTTGCATCCAATGAAGTTGAAAGGATGAAAGCTCGAGTATCAAATAGTCAAAAGGTTCGTTGTGGATTACAGCATCGATAACTGTGTCACCAACATTGCCACAAGCTGCTGCACTCAGACCCGCACTTTGTAGCATTGCAACTGCCATTTCAACTGTGGTTGTCTTGCCATTTGTGCCCGTGATTGCCATCCATTTTTGCTGTGGTGAAATCTCTCTCGAAATTGCCCAAGCTAAATCAATCTCATTCCAAATTTGAATCCCAGATTCAACTGCTGCAATAACTATTGGATGCGTTGGTTTCCAGCCAGGGGAAACTACGACTGCGAAGTAATCCTTAATTTTAATCAAACTGGGAGCAAGAACTGTAAATTCGAGATCTAAATCTTGATTTTCATCAACAATAACTATGGAAGCACCTCGAGATGCAAGGGTTTTAGCAACGGCACTACCGGTAACTCCTCCACCTGCTACCAATACTTTTTTGCCATCAAATATAAAAGCCATGAAGTTTACTTAACTACCCATTGGGCATAGAAGAGACCTAAACCAAATGCAACTGATAAGCCCGCAATGATCCAAAAGCGAATCACAATTGTCACTTCGCCCCAACCTAAGAGCTCAAAATGATGTTGAAGTGGGGCCATTTTAAATACACGCTTTCCACCACTTATTTTGAAGTACAGAGTCTGAATCACAACTGACATAGTAATAATCACGAATAATCCACCAAGTGGAATTAATAAAAGTTCCACTCGAAGTGTCGCTGCTAAACCTGCTAAGGCACCGCCAAGAGCCAGGGAACCTGTATCTCCCATAAAAATTTTTGCAGGAGAAGCATTCCACCATAAAAATCCGGTACAAGAACCAGCAAATGCAGCAGCTAGGACGGCTAGATCTAGCGGATCTCTGACTTGATAACATCCAATGCCCGCATTCACCGTACATCCCTGCCCAAACTCCCATACGCCAATCAAAATGAATGAAAGAAATGTCATTACAGATGCACCTGTTGCAAGTCCATCTAAACCATCAGTTAGATTGACACCATTGCTTGCAGACATCACCATGAGTACTACCCATACAACTGCAAGTATTGGTCCGAGATACAGTGAAGTCTCACGAACACCAGATAAATAATAAGAAATTGGCGTGAGCGAAAAAGAATCAGCAAATCTGATGCCCAAGATACCGAAGACGGCAGCAACCGAAGCTTGGCCAAATAGTTTCTGTTTTCCAGTCAGCCCTAAGGATTTCTGTCGAGAAACTTTCAAATAGTCATCAATAAAACCCACTAGCCCCAACGCAACTACCAAACCAATTACTAGTACTGCTGAAATTGTCACAGAGTTATGTGTTATTGCGTGGGCGGTTAAATACCCAACCACCGCTGCTGCAATGAGGATAATTCCTCCCATTGTTGGTGTTCCACGTTTTGTATGGTGACTACTCGGTCCATCATCACGAATAATCTGTCCATAACCTCGTGTAGCAAGAATTTTGATGAGGCCACGTGTTCCGAAAAGTGAAAATAAGAGCGCTACTGCTCCAGCAATCAGAATCTGCCTCATTCGATTTTTCCATCGCGATTAAGCCAGTGTTCTACAATATCTGAGGCAAGCAATTCAAACCTTTCAGCACGTGATGCTTTAACTAGAACAACATCGCCTGGTTCTAAATAAGTGACAAATTGGGCCGCATCCTTGATGCTTGCTACATGATGGAACTGCATGGGGCCAACTCCAGATCCATACTCGGGTGCAGCGATAATCACTAGGTGATCAATGCCAATCTCAGAAGCAAGGGTGCCAATATCTGCGCTTGCTGATGCTCCTGACTCGCCGAGTTCATGCATTTTTCCTAGAAATGCCCAGGATTGACCGCCACGCTCCTGTGCAAACAAGATAAGGGATCGAAGCGCCGCTGCCATAGAGGCTGGATTTGCATTGTATGAATCATTAATTATAAGTAAGTCTTCAATCTCTGTGAGTTCCATCCGCCATTTACTGGAAATCTCCGCTGTGGAAAGGGAACTTGCAATTAACTCAATCGGAAGTGAGAGAGCAGTTCCAACTGCTGCAACTGCTAGTGCATTAGAAATTTGATGCGCGCCTATTAATCGCATTCCAACTGCATCACGGCCAGCACTTGTTACTAGGTCAAAGTGTGGACGGCCTTCACGTATTTCTATATCAGCTGCACGAACATCAACACCATTCTTTTCTCCAAAAGTAAGAACAGGGCCTGAATGCAGTGTGGCCATTGCTGGAGTGAACTCATCATAAGTACCCAAAATTGCAATACCTTTTTCGCCAAGAGACTGGATTAGTTCGCTCTTTGTTTGTGCGATGGCTAGCTGAGACCCAAATTCGCCAAAGTGTGCTGTACCTACTGCTAGTACAACTCCAATATTTGGTCGTGCTATTTCACACAAATGCGCGATGTCACCTTTGTGGCGAGCCCCCATTTCAAGAATACAGAATCTTGTTCGTTCATCACATTGCAGCAAAGTTAATGGGAGGCCTAATTCATTATTGAATGAACCCAAAGGTGCAACAGTTGGTCCAACTGTTGCCAACATATGCGACATGAGATCCTTAGTGCTTGTCTTGCCCTGCGAACCGGTTATTCCGATAACCGTCAAGTTGCTTAATTTACTTCTTACGAATCCGGCAATGGTTGTTAAAGCTTGGAGAACATCTTTTACAATAATGCAAGGTCCGTCAATAACTCTTGTTGTGAGCGAGAGGACCGAACCCAATCGATACGCATCTGCTACAAAATCATGGCCATCATTATTTTCACCTTCCAGCGCAAGAAAGAAACATCCGGGAGTTGCTAAACGCGAATCAAATACTGGAGCTTTCGAAATAAGTAAATCAGAATCACATCGGAGGTCTCCCCCAACTAGTAGAGCGATTTCACCGGCTGTTAATGTGATCACTTTTTATCTTCAATCGCACGCGCGAGTTCAATTCGGTCATCAAATGGATGGACTATTCCGTTTGCTTCCTGACCTTTTTCATGACCTTTACCCAGAATTATTACAATATCTCCTTGATTAGCGTGGTTAACTGCAGTTCTGATTGCCATCGCTCTATCGACTATAACTTCACTTGGGGATTCAAGGTCGATGTCTAAAACCATCTGCACCAGAATTTCTTCGGGTTTCTCACTTCTTGGATTATCGCTCGTATAGATTGCAATGTCTGCACCATCGTGCAGGGCTTTACCCATGAGAGAGCGTTTAGTTGAATCCCTGTCACCACCGCATCCCAAAACAGCAATAACACTTCCCTGCGATATTTCATGTGCAGTTTCTAAAACACGAGCTACTGCATCTGGTGAATGTGCATAGTCAACGAGAGCTGTGAAGTTTTGGCCAAGCCTTACAGACTCTAAACGTCCCACCGCACCAGTTAATTGCGGAAGTATCGCGGCAATGTCAATAGGATCAATGCCACTTTCCGAAGCTATAGCTACAGCCATCAGCAGATTGTCATAATTAAATCCACCATAGAGAACAGTTTTTCCTTCTATCAATATTCCACCACTGCCTCGAATTGCAACCGAGGCACCCAAATAGTCCCGAGTGATAGAAACATAATGCCAATCGGCCTTCGTGTTTTTGCGAGAGAGAGTCATAACGGGCAAATCTGTCATTTTTGCCAACCGTTCACCGTAAGAATCATCGATATTAATAACGGCTAAATCGGCATACTCAAAAGTGAATAACTCTGATTTAGCTTGAAAATAGTCTTCCATTGTTTTGTGGAAATCCAAGTGGTCTTGGGAAAGGTTTGTAAATCCAACAACAGCGAAGTGACTTCCTCTGATTCGCTCTAAAGTAATCGCGTGACTTGAAACTTCCATCACTAGGTTTCGCATGTGTCGTTCACGCATCACTGCAGAAAGTGTCTGTAAATCACTGCTCTCTGGAGTCGTTCTCTTGCTTGGAAAAACTTCACTACCTATGCGAACTTCAACGGTCCCAATGAGCCCACTTTCGCGCCCTGCCGCCTGCATAATCTGATGCAGCAAAGTGGTCACTGTAGTTTTCCCGTTAGTGCCAGTTACTCCTACGCTATAAAGATCACGCATAGGCTCGGAATAGAACCAAGCACTAATCACACCAGCAGCCCGACGCGGGTTATCCGAGATAATCACCGGAACTCCTGAAATCAATGTCGCGCCATAAGCATCTGTAAGAATTGCTACCGCACCATTTTCTACAGCCTCATTTGCAAATTCTGCACCATGGAATTTTTCACCTGGTAGTGCAATAAACAAATCACCTTTTAGAACGCTACGACTTGACTGTGAAATTCCAGTAACTTCAATACCTTCGATATTTTGTGCACATTGAGCATCAACTATGGCAGAAACCGCTGTCAGACTCTTGCAAGAATTAGTCATTGGTCTTTGCATATATCACCTTCTTTACGACTAACTGTTTTTGCAATTCTCTTTCATTTAATGCAACTGGAACAATTTTAGAACCTGTTGGTGCGATATGACGACTTTGTAATACAAATGACATGACTTCTTTAAATACGGGTCCGCCAAGCGCACCGCCCCAGTGCATTCCTTTTGGATCTTGAATAGTTACGCTAATTACATAAGCCGGTTTGTCAGCTGGAGCAAAGCCAATAAATGATGCGGTGTATCCCCGGTAGCAACCACATGTGTCATCGATGCGCATAGCAGTACCTGTTTTGCCAGCGACTCGATATCCGGCAATTGCAGCACTCGGCGCAGTGCCAGATGCAGAAACAACACTTTCCATCATAAGTCGCATTGTTTGAGCTGTTTCCGCACTTACAACACGCTGACTTGTACGACCAACTGCAGGAGTAAAGTTTCCGCTCGAATCACTGGTACCTGCAATAACAGTTGGGGAAACTCGAACTCCATTATTTGCAATAGTTGCGAAAATACTTGTCGCCTGCATTGCAGTTAATGAATAACCCTGACCAAATGCCACTGTGGGGGCAGTTGTCCCGGACCAATCAGCAACTTTTAGGAGTTTTCCGCGTGATTCACCGGGCAGGCCTGAACCAGTTTTGCTACCCACACCAAACTTTGAAAGATAGTTATAGAGCTTTTCATGTGAGAGTAACTCTCCGATTTGGATCGCCCCAGTATTACTTGAAACTGCCAATACTCCAGATGTTGTTAAGCGTTCCGTTGCATGTTTTTCATGATCATGGAAAACCTTATTTGATCGCTTCAACGCATAAGGAATGGTAAATACCGAATTAAGCGTAATCTTTTTTTCTTCAATTGCCGCAGCTACTGTCATCACTTTACCGGTTGATCCTGGTTCATAAACATCCTGAACAGATGGATTACGCATTGCTATCAAAGAAACTTTTGACGTATTGTTTGGATCAAAAGTTGGAGCAGTTGCGTGAGCTAAGATTTCTCCAGTTTTTGGATCCATAACAATCACCGTGCCACTTATTGCCCCTGATGCTTTTACTGCATCAGAAATCGCTTTTGAGGCCACCCACTGAATATCTCGATCAATAGTTAAGCGAATCGAAGTTCCAGTTTGAGCTGGAGAGATTTCAGATTGGGATCCGGGAATTTCGGCACCATAGCCATTGGCGTACGAATATCGTCCATCAACGCCAGATATAACTGAGTTCATACTCGATTCAAGTCCCGTTGCACCTTTGCCATCGTGATTAACGAAGCCAACCAAAGATGCGATGAGGGATCCTGATGGATATTCACGGACATATCCCCGCTCTGGATAAAAACCGATGATGCGCTCCGGGCTCATACCGGGAAACTGTGCATTATAAGTTGATAGTGCGGCAGTGAGTTTTTGCCAAAGCGCCGGTTTCGCATTCTGATAAACCATGTTCCATTTGCGCTTTCCAGAAATACTTGTGATAACTTCTGAAACCGAAAGTCCAAGAATTGGAGCAACAAAATTTGCCACACGTGATGGATTGGTAATCTGAGTTTGATCAACAACAATGCTTGTGGCAACTACGCTGCGCGCAAATGCAACACCATTAATATCCGTGATTTCCCCCCGCGGAGCAGGTAATGAACGTGTATTTTCCATTTCATTGACTGCGCGCATTCGATAATCACCAGCTTGAATGGCTTGTACTTGAACTAATCGAACTCCAAATAGCAACATTGCGACAGCTATAAGTAGAACCAAGATACGGATGCGGTTATGCGCTAAAGCAAAATTACCCATTCTTTGACCTTCTCAGAACTGGAGTAACTTGGTTTAAATTAAGAAATATTGGAGTATCAGATTGTTTCATCCCTAAAACTGTTGCAGCATGAGCGAGAGCTTCTGGAGAGGATTTTCTATCTATCTCTCGAGCTATCGCTTCCTTTTGATCACTGACCATCTTTGCTTCGAGTTTAAGGTGTGATAATTCGAAAGCGTCTTGAGCTAATAACGTATTAATAAACAAGAGCATGATGAGGCCAAGAATTCCTACGCTTGAGACAAAAGTTGCAAAAAACTTGCGGTTGGCCTGTTTGCCTTCTGAAATATCTGGTACTAATTTCAACACTACTTGCGTAGATTTTTCTGCAAAGATTTCCTTTGAACGCGTTATCGCAGGAGTGAACGCTGTCATGGCCATTAAGCAGCCACTCTCTCGATTGCACGAAGCCGCACAGATGTCGAGCGTGAGTTCTTTTCAAGCTCTTGTGCACTTGGTGTTTCACTTCCACGAATCACAAGTGAAAACTTTGCGGCAAATTCGGGAAGTTCAAATGGGAGATCTCTTGGCGTACCTGAGGTTGTAGATGCAACGAATAGATCTTTAACAATCCGATCTTCAAGGGATTGAAAAGACATGACCACTAGGCGGCCACCCACACTCAGTAATTGGAGAGCAGCTGGAAGTGCTCGCGTAATCGCACCGAGTTCATCGTTTGTTTCAATTCGAAGAGCTTGAAAACTTCTTTTAGCAGGGTTACCACCGGTCCGACGAGTAGCTGCGGGTATCGCATTTTTAATGAGAGCTGCTAGTTCAGACGTAGAGTTCAATGGAGCAATTTCTCGAGCTTTAACAATAGATTCAACAACCCTTGTTGCAAATTTTTCTTCACCATAGGTGCGCAAGATTCGAACCAATTGGCCTGGTTCGTAAGTATTCACAATTTCAGCCGCAGTTAATCTTTGTGAGCGATCCATTCGCATATCAAGCGGAGCATCATGAGAATACGAGAATCCCCTATTGGTTTCATCCAACTGCATTGACGAAACGCCTAAGTCGAAGAGCACACCAGTAATGTGTGAGAAGCCAAATGAATTAACAACAGAAGTAATTGCGTCAAATGTTGTGTGGGCAGTAAATAAGCGATCTGTATATGGCGCTAACCTCTCTGATGCGCGCTTGAGTGCATCAGCATCACGGTCAATTCCAATGACAGTTAAATTTGGAAACTTAGCGAGAAGAGATTCTGTGTGCCCGCCCAAACCCAGAGTTGCATCGACAATCACTGGCTTTTGTGAAGAGTTAATTGCAGGGGTTAACAGTTCAATACAACGATCAAGCATTACTGATACATGTGCACTATTTGCAATCATCTCTCCCCCTAACTATTAGATAGAACAACACTTCAATTTTTCTAACTCTCATCTCTGGTCACCGCCGGCCGACGGATCTGATTAATAGCGGCGCCGGGGAAGGGGCGCCGTTACTTTCGAAGGGTCGGCGGTGGCCACAAATGAGAGTGAGTTAAAACAATCCTGGAAAAACCTCCTCTGAAACATCAGCAAAACTCTTTTCGCGATCTGCTAAATATTCATTCCAAGAAGTTGCATCCCAGATTTCAACGCGAGTGTTTGCACCGATTACTACACAATCTTTTGCAAGACCCGCATATGTACGCAGGCTTTG
>WLMW01000069.1 GCA_009700025.1 Actinomycetota bacterium | reverse complement strand
TGAATCTTACTAATTGGAATTCCAGCATCTTTTAACACAGCTTGGAACGGCTTCTTACAACGATCAAGAAGTGAACCAGTTAACTGTTGGAACTGTGCCCGAGTAATTGTCTCGTCCATGAACAATGGATTCTTTTCAGCATCAACTGTGATGTATGGCAAGTTAATTGATGCAGACTGTGAAGACGAAAGTTCAATTTTTGCTTTTTCTGCAGCTTCACGAATACGTTGCATCGCCATCTTGTCTTTAGTTAAATCGATTCCATTTTGTGAACCAAAGTTCTGAACAAGAAAATCAACGAGAGCTTGATCCCAGTCATCTCCACCTAAGTGGTTATCACCATTGGTTGCTTTTACTTCAACAACTCCATCTCCAATTTCAAGGAGTGAAACGTCAAAAGTTCCACCGCCTAAGTCGAATACAAGAATCGTTTGTTCCTGATCGGCTTTATCTAGACCGTATGCGAGCGCTGCAGCAGTTGGCTCGTTGATGATGCGCAAAACATTTAGTCCTGCAATTTCGCCAGCCTCTTTAGTTGCTTGGCGTTGTGCATCATTGAAATATGCCGGAACAGTAATTACGGCATCAGTCACGGTCTCACCTAAATAAGACTCAGCATCGCGCTTTAACTTCTGCAAGACGCGTGCCGAGATCTCCTGTGATGTGTATTTCTTGCCATCAATATCAATAGTCCAGTCGGTTCCCATGTGACGCTTGACTGAACGGATTGTGCGGTCGACGTTTGTGACAGATTGGCGCTTTGCCACTTCACCCACGAGGACCTCGCCATTTTTTGCGAAGGCCACAATCGACGGGGTCGTGCGGGCACCTTCGGCATTGGCGATGACGGTGGCTTCGCCACCTTCTAGGACTGAAACGCAACTATTGGTCGTTCCAAGGTCAATTCCAACTGCTCTAGCCATTTTTATCGCTCCTTATTCTCGCTCGAGCCTGGGATAGGGTCGAGGCCTGCTTCAAACCTGAGTCCACTATACCCAAAAGGTTGAGTCGAAGCGACTCAGGTTTGCTACTAGGAGAACCGTGCTCAGTTGGGGTTTATTCCCTAACCTATGGCTATGAATCTGACCCTGGCAGTAATCGCCTATGGAATCACCGTTGTCGCCCTGGCTTTAATGTTCGTACGCACCCGTGCGTTGATTGGTATCTATAAGAAGGGTGCCGCAGATCCAACGCGCAGCAATGATCGTGGCAAGCGTTTGCGCATGGCAGCTGGCGAGATTTTCGGTCACACTAAAATGTTTAATTTTACGATTGTTGGTTTTGCGCACTGGTTTGTCATGGTTGGTTTCGTAGTTCTATTTGGAACACTTATCACTGCTTACGGACAATTGATAAATCCAGAGTTTGCGCTCCCGCTTGTTGGTCATTTGTGGTTTTATGAATACTTTACCGAAATTATTGCCTGGGCAACTGGTATAGGAATTCTTACATTAATTATCGTCCGCCAAGTAACTCGCTTAAGAAATAAGCGGTCTCGTTTTTATGGTTCTGGGATGCTGAAAGCTTACTATGTTGAAGCAACAATTCTTGTTATTGTTTTTTGCGTTCTTTCATTACGCGGTCTAGAAGGTGCATTATCTGATGAAACCCAATGGAACCGTCACTATGTAACAACGTGGTTTATCGCATCTCACCTTAAGGGTTGGACTCTTGGTCAATTAATCTCAACTACGCAACTTGTAGCGACAATTAAAATTGTTGTATCAATGGCATGGTTTATTGTTATCGCTAGCAACTTAACAATGGGTGTCGCATGGCACCGCTTCTTAGCACCGTTCAATATCTTCTTTCGTCGAAATGCAGATGGTAAATCCTCCCTTGGTCCGCTACCGGCAATGTTGTCACACGGTGAAGTAATTAATTTTGAAGACCCAAAAGATGATGATGTCTTTGGTTTAGGAACTCGCGCCGATATAACCTGGAAAGGTTTATTGGATATGTCTTCTTGCACCGAATGTGGTCGATGCCAATCACAGTGCCCAGCGTGGCATACCGAAAAACCACTGTCTCCTAAACTTTTAATCATGGCTATGCGTGATCACGCCTTTGCAAAAACCGTTGAAAATGAAGCCATGGTTGGGGAAGGTTCACCAATATCTCTTGATGTTTTGTGGTCTTGTACTACGTGCGGAGCATGCGTTAATGAATGCCCTGTAGATATCGAACACATCGATCACATTGTTAACATGCGTCGATTCCAAGTTTTGGTTGAATCAAATTTTCCAAGTGAACTCGGTGGAACTTTTAGGAACTTAGAACAAAACGGTAATCCGTGGGGAGCAAACAAGAATGACCGCGAAGCATGGATCGCTGAATGTGATTTTCCAGTTCGCGTTGTTGAAGGAACCCTGCCTGATGACGTTGAGTATTTATTCTGGGTAGGTTGTGCAGGCGCTTATGACGAACGGGCAAAGAAGACTACTAAAGCAGTTGCCGAGTTGTTGTATATGGCTGGAGTTAATTTTGCTGTACTAGGTAAGAAGGAAACATGTACTGGAGATCCTGCACGTCGAGCAGGTAATGAATTTCTCTACCAAATATTAGCCGCCGAAAATATTGAAACATTTAAAGAGGTTTTTGAAGGAAGAGTAAAGGGCACCAAAAAAGTTGTAGTGACTTGCCCTCACTGCTTTACAACCATCGGGCGTGATTATGCGCAAAGTGGATTTGAATTAGAAATGGTTCACCATACACAACTTCTAAACCAATTACTTCGAGAGAAAAAATTATTACCGATCAAAATGAGTCATACTGCGATGACTTATCATGACCCTTGCTACTTAGGGCGCCACAATGAGATTTATCAACCGCCCCGTGAGTTACTAGAAGCTACTGGTGCGCAAATCTCTGAAATGCCACGCAATAAAGAGCGCTCATTCTGCTGTGGTGCAGGTGGTGGACGTATGTGGATGGAGGAAAAACTTGGCACACAAATCAACCTCAACCGCGTCGATGAAGCGATCGCTACTGGCGCTAAGGAGTTAGCTGTTGCGTGTCCTTTCTGCCGCGTCATGACTACTGATGGAATGACAGCTAGATCTTCAGACGTTGAAG
>WLMW01000068.1 GCA_009700025.1 Actinomycetota bacterium | reverse complement strand
TGTGATTGGTCGCGTTATTCGCGAGCTAGATATTCACTCAAACGAGCAGCTGTAGCAACAACGGCTGCAGCATGAATGCGACCTGGTTGGCGTCCTAATCGTTCTATTGGTCCGCTAATACTTACTGCAGCTATAACTTTTCCATTGGGTGCTTTAACTGGTGCAGAAACCGATGTGACACCAGCTTCGCGTTCACCGACTGATTGCGCCCATCCACGTCGACGGTCTGCAGCTAATTGTGCAGCGGTAAAACGGGCATTGACTAACCCACGATGGATTTTTTCGCTGTCTTCCCATGCCAATAAAATCTGCGCCGCCGAACCTGCAGCCATTGTTAATGCACTTCCAACTGGAACCGAGTCACGAAGACCTGATAATCGCTCTGCAACGGCTACACAGATTCTTTGATCGCCCTGTCGCTTATAAAGTTGTGCACTTTCACCAGTAGCATCACGAAGTGCGGCAAGGGCTGGGCCAGAGGCTGCGAGTAAACGATCTTCGCCAGCCGCAGAGCCCAGTTCGGCGCTGCGTGCGCCTATTGTGAAGCGACCTGACAAGTCGCGTGTAACTAAGCGATGAAATTCAAGGGCAACCGCTAATCGGTGAGCAGTTGGGCGAGCGATACCTGTGGCGGCTACAAGTTCGGCTAAAGAGTGCGGACCTGCCTCAAGCGTGCTCAAAATTGCTACGGCTTTATCTAATACGCCAACTCCGCTACTCTTTCTGACCATAGGGTGATATTAGCATCCCACTATGTGATACAGCAAGTTGAAGGAGTCAGATTCGATGTCAAAGACATTAGCCGAAAAGATTTGGGCAGAGCACGTCGTGCGAGCAGCCAGTGGCGAACCCGATCTTTTGTATATCGATCTGCACTTGATTCACGAAGTTACGAGTCCGCAGGCATTTGATGGCTTGCGACTAGCTGGACGCTCAGTACGTCGTCCCGAATTAACAATCGCAACTGAAGATCACAACGTGCCTACGCAAAATATTGATAAGCCAATCGCCGATCCAGTTTCAAAACTTCAAGTTGATACATTGCGTGCAAACTGCGCCGAATTTGGTGTCCGTATTCACTCACTGGGCGATAAAGATCAGGGAGTAGTCCACGTTGTTGGACCTCAGTTAGGTTTGACCCAACCAGGAATGACAATTGTTTGTGGAGATTCACACACATCAACGCATGGTGCTTTCGGAGCCCTTGCCTTTGGTATCGGAACATCTGAAGTAGAACATGTTTTGGCAACGCAAACGTTGCCATTGGCTCGACCAAAAACAATGGCAATAAATGTGGAAGGCACGTTGAAGTCTGGAGTGAGCTCGAAGGATATTATCTTGGCAATAATTGCCAAGATTGGTACAGGCGGCGGTCAAGGATATGTCATCGAGTATCGCGGAAGTGCAATACGAGCCCTGTCAATGGAATCGCGCATGACTGTCTGCAATATGTCGATTGAAGCAGGAGCGCGCGCAGGTTTAATTGCACCTGATCAGACGACTTTTGATTACATTGCTGGCAAGCCACATGCGCCAGAAGATTTTGATGCAGCGGTTGCTTATTGGAAAACTCTATTTACCGATGCAGATGCAAAATTTGATGTTGAAGTTAATCTCAATGCCGATGATCTTGAGCCGTTTGTAACGTGGGGTACTAATCCAGCCCAAGGTGCCTCACTAAATTCCAACGTACCAAATCCTGCCGATATTGCAGATGAAGAGGCGCGCGGGGCAGCTGAGCGAGCATTGGTTTATATGGGCTTAGAAGCAGGTACACCACTTAAAAAGATAGCCATTGACACTGTTTTCTTGGGCTCATGTACTAATGGTCGAATCGAAGATTTACGGGCAGCGGCCGAAGTTGTTAAGGGCAAAAAAATTGCATCAACACTGCGCATGTTGGTCGTACCGGGCTCTGCGCGCGTTCGTTTAGAGGCAGAGGCTGAAGGGTTGGATAAAGTTTTTATTGATGCAGGTGCTGAATGGCGTAACGCTGGCTGTTCAATGTGTCTTGGAATGAATCCTGATCAATTAGCAGTGGGAGAGAGATCGGCATCAACGTCAAATAGAAACTTTGAAGGTCGCCAAGGTAAAGGTGGACGTACTCACTTAGTAAGTCCACTCGTTGCTGCGGCAACTGCACTTCGTGGAACACTTTCATCACCGGCAGATTTGTAAAGGAGCGACTAGAAAAAATGGATAAGTTCATCACTCACACAGGTAGTGCAGTTCCACTTCGTCGTAGCAATGTTGACACCGATCAAATAATTCCAGCCGTCTATTTAAAGCGTGTAACACGCAGTGGATTTGAAGATGGCTTGTTTGCCGCATGGCGCAATGATCCAGAGTTCGTCCTTAATCAACCTGCATATAAAGCTGCAACAATTCTTGTTGCTGGAGTTGATTTTGGTACAGGTTCATCACGCGAGCATGCGGTCTGGGCGTTACAAAATTACGGTTTTAAAGTTGTGATATCTAGTCGCTTTGCCGATATTTTCCGCGGCAACTCATTAAAGGGTGGTCTGCTCACTGTGATTCTTGATCAGAGTGACGTAGAAGCGATATGGGCAGCAATTGAGGCCGATCCAACCACTCAGATAACTGTCGATTTGGAAAGCCGTAAGGTTTCCTATAACGGTGTTGTTCTTGAATTCGCCATTGATGACTACACCAGATGGCGTCTGATGGAGGGCCTAGATGACATCGGTTTGACCGTTAAAAACAGTGATTTCATCGATACTTTTGAGCAAACACGCGCATCGCACAAGCCGTTGACTCTTCCAATAAAGAGTTAAATAGGCGTAAATCAATGCTTTTTTGCACCAAAAGGCAATGAAGTATTTAACCCTCAAGTCCTCATTGAGAGTTTTCTCAGTGTATTACATAGGTTTTTCACTCATTATTGAAAAATAAATATCGCGACACGCCTACGTTAATAGCGCTAACAAGCAACTTGTGCGCGTAAGTTTACGAACACGTTAAGCAGTTGCTTAACATTTACGCGTAAATAAGGGGAATTCAATGAATAAGGCCCAATTCATTGCGGCGTTGGCACCACACTTCAACGACAGCAAGAAGGAAGCAGCTCACGCTGTAGACATCGTTTTCGACACAATCGTTCGCACACTCCACAAAGGCGAAGATGTAATGATTAACGATTTCGGTAAGTTCAAGAAGGTTGATCGCAAAG
>WLMW01000067.1 GCA_009700025.1 Actinomycetota bacterium | reverse complement strand
GATAACAATGCAACTCTTTTCAAGGCTGGTTATGACTCAGTGCTTCGTCCTTTGATTGATTCAAAGAACTACACACTTGTCGATGACACAGCTGTCCCAGATTGGGATAACGCAAAGGGTGGAGTTATTTTCGAACAGCAGCTTTCAAAGGCTGGCGGAAAGCTCGATGCAGTTGTTTCAGCTAACGAAGGATTAGGCCTTGCAGCAATTGCAGTCCTCAAGAAGAACAAGCTCAACGGCAAGGTCTGCGTATCTGGTCAAGATGCAACTGTTGATGGATTGCGTGCAGTCCTCACAGGAGACATGTCAAACACTGTATACAAGGCAATCAAAGCCGAAGCTGAAGGTGCAGCCGCTCTAGCGATTGCATTGCTCAACGGTGAAGATGCAACAACAGCGACAGGTTCTATCAACAACGGAACTATCGATGTGCCTTCAGTACTTCTAGTAGCAGTCGGAATCACAAAGGCTAACGTTAAGGACGTCATCGCAGATGGCTTCCAGACACGTGAAGCAGTATGTGCTGACATCGAAGACCTCTGCACAGCTAACGGAATCTAAATTCTAAAGTTAGTTAGGCAGTAAAGAACAAAGTTACGGCTCGGGGTTTAGACTCCGAGCCGTAACCTCTTCTATTGGGTTTCATTTATATCAATTTGGTAATAAAATTTGGCAAAAAGGAGAACGCATGAGCACACCGATACTTTCACTCCGTGGCGTCAATAAATCCTTTGGTCCGGTTCACGTGCTCCGTGATGTTGACTTTGATGTACATGCCGGAAAAGTCACCGCACTGGTTGGTGATAACGGTGCCGGAAAAAGTACGCTCATTAAATGTATCGCTGGAATTTATACTCCTGATCACGGTGACTTTCTTTTTGAGGGCAACAAGGTTCAAATCTCTGGGCCAAGAGATGCCACAGCTTTAGGTATTGAAATCGTGTACCAAGATTTAGCGCTCTGCGATAACTTAGACATTGTTCATAATATGTTTTTAGGCCGCGAAAAAAAGCGTGGAAAAGTTTTAGATGAGACCTCAATGGAGGCCCTAGCTCGCAAAACTCTCGACGGCTTGAGTGTTCGAACAGTAAAATCAATTCGCCAAACTGTTGCTTCACTTTCTGGTGGACAGCGACAGACCGTGGCTATTGCCCGTGCTGTGTTGTGGAATAGTAAAATAGTAATTCTTGATGAACCAACGGCAGCTTTAGGTGTGGCACAGACCGAGCAAGTTCTTAACTTGGTGCGTCGGCTAGCCGACAATGGTTTGGCTGTTGTACTTATTAGCCACAATCTCAATGATGTTTTTGAAGTCGCAGATAATATTGCTGCTTTGTACTTAGGTCAGATGGCTGCACAGGTTGATAAAAATGAGGTGATACCTCGGCAAGTAATTGAGTTAATCACAACAGGAAAATCAGCTGGAGTAGAAAATGCAGGTGCCACACAATGAGTACTTCGTCCTCATCAGAAACTTCAGTCGAGACGGCTACTTTAAAAACTGCAATGCGTGACTATTGGTCTCGCATCAAAGCGGGCGATATTGGTTCACTTCCAGCGGTTCTCGGGCTTGTTGCCTTGTGTATTGTCTTTGGGTCGCTGTCGAGCGTTTTTTTAACACCCGGAAACTTCGCTAACTTACTCACTCAGGCCGCCGCAGTCATTGTTATTGCAATGGGATTGGTCTTTGTTTTACTACTTGGAGAAATCGATCTATCAGCTGGATATACCGCTGGTGTGACTGGTGCAGTCTTAGTAATCCTGATTACTAACCATGATGTACCTTGGTTTTTAGCTCTTATCGTTGCAATTATTGTGGGAGTAATCCTTGGCTTTGGCCTTGGCACATTAGTAGCACGCCTTGGAATCCCATCATTCGTTGTTACGTTGGCTGCCTTCTTAGCTTTCCAGGGAATCTTACTTTTACTGGCTGGCGAGGGTGGAACTATCCGCGTAGAAGATAAAACAATCTTAGCTGTTGAAAACTCGAATCTGACTCCCACATTAAGTTGGATTTTCTTTATCGCTGTATCGGTCATTTATGTTTTGGTGGGACTCAATGGAATTAATTCACGGCGCAAAGCGGGATTAAAGTCTGAACTGATTAATCTGTGGGTTTTAAAGACCATAGGTTTGTTAGGAATCACTGGTTTAGCGGTTTTTGCCCTCAACGTTGAACGTAGCAATAACCCAGATCTAGTAAGCCTCAAGGGAATCCCATATGTAGTTCCAGTAATTTTACTTCTGCTCGTTATCGGAACTTTTGTTCTTACTCGTACGGCATTTGGTCGCCATATTTATGCAGTTGGTGGAAATGCCGAAGCTGCACGACGTGCAGGTATCAATGTAAAACGCGTACGTATTGCAGCCTTCATGATCTGTTCTGGCTTATCGGCAATCGCTGGCATGATCTTTGCATCCCGCCAAAACTCCGTTTCTCCTACAACCGGTGGAAGTTCAACGCTTCTCTATGCAGTTGGCGCAGCCGTAATTGGTGGTACTTCACTCTTTGGCGGCAAAGGCAAGATGCGCGATGCAATCCTTGGCGGATTAGTTGTTGCCGTTATCGATAACGGCATGGGGCTTTTGGGCTATGCCGCTGGTATCAAGTTCATCGTTACCGGACTGGTGCTACTTATTTCAGCTGGTGTCGATGCAGTCTCTCGCAGGGGTGCAAGCGTCTAGCGAACACCCATCAAATGCTCGAGTGCTAGTTGATCGATGGCTTCATAGCCATATCCACGTGTGCCTGCTGATTCCACATCAAAGTTATCGTTGGCCAAATCTCTCCACGTTTCACCGCTACTCAATGTTGATTCATTGAGTCCTGGAATATTGGATTCAGCCATTGCTGCAATTACTCGAGGATCGGCACGGAAGGCGAGCGCACGCTCTTTAAGCGCTAGATAGGTACGCATATTTGCCGATGCCGACTCCCAAACACCTTTGTCACTTTCGGTGCGGGCTGGCTTGTAGTCAAAGTGCTTTGGTCCGTCGTACTTATAGCGCTCAAGTAAATCAACGAGGAAGAATGCCGATTTAAGATCGCCGTGACCAAAGACTAAATCTTGATCAAATTTTGGCCCATGTTGTCCATTTAAATCGATGTGATACAACTTCTTTTGCCATAGGGCCTGAGCAATTCCATGAACAAAGTTAAGTCCAGCCATTTGTTCGTGACCAACTTCAGGGTTAAG
>WLMW01000066.1 GCA_009700025.1 Actinomycetota bacterium | reverse complement strand
TAACGGAACATCCGCTCCTGATGCACAAGGTGTCAATGGTGATTTCTACATCGACACAGTGCACAACATGATCTACGGTCCAAAGGCTGGTGGAGTCTGGCCATCTGGAGCGAGCTTGGTTGGCCCAACCGGCCTTACAGGTGCAGCTGGTGCTGCTGGTGCAACAGGTGCAACAGGTGCTGCTGGTGATACAACAGCAGTCGATAAAGCTCTAGCGGATCTGAAAGCCGCAACAGATGCAGCCGCCTCGCAAGGCGGTGGCGGTGCAGCTATGGATAAGTCAGTGATCAATACGATCAAGTTAATCAAAGGCACAGGGCCGACTAAGACAATCAGTCTTGACTTAGCCGATAAGTACGGTGATCGAATAGTTGTTGTCTCGGTCAACACTTTAGTCGTAGTCAATGGCAAGCTGGTTAGGAAGTGGGTTGAAATCTCTCCAGTAGCGCTCACTTCTAGTGGTCGTGGAACGGTTAAGACTAAAATCGCACTGCGGAACCAAGATAGAATCCGAGTAAGTATCGATGGAGTTGCAATCAAATATATAACTGTCAAATACCTCTAGCGAGTTATTTGAACAGCGCTGGTTGCCTTCACAGACTTCGGGGGAGGCAACCTTTGCGCTGCCCCAGAAATATTACGGTTTAGTTGTCAGGATGGGTGTGCACGTTGATTCGCCATACATCTGACGAATCATTGCGGTGTCTGTGTCGCCTAGGTGGGATCGGCCGTATGGAGGTTGCCACGGATCTTCTAAGACACTCGTGAAGGCAGAGTTAGGGTTTAGATCACCTAGACCTAATGCATTGCCTAGTTCGTGTTGTACTGAATGTATGAATTGGTTTTTATTAGAAAACCATTTCATGTCAGAGGCTTTTAATTTGATAGTCGCTTTGTAGCGTATTCCATCTGCAACCCATGTATTCCAGAAGCCCATAGCGTTTAATTGAATTGCTGAAGGCTTCAGAGGGACAAATCCAATGACAATCTCTGGTGATGCAGTTGGATCTACCTCTTGAAATGAAATGGTATCTAACGCATCGTCCCAGCTTTGAAATGCGATTCGGATCCAGGCATTTTCCTTGTCGCTAAATGGTCGAGCGATAGTCTCATCGTAAATAGATGTGGATCGAGAAGACCACGTAATATGTAGGTCACCGCTGCTGTTGTCCCATCTGCTTCCGGCGGTGTAATCAGCGATGAACATCTGTTTGAAATCAAAGATGGGGCATTTCTGAGTTATCGCTACGGCTGGATGAGTATTGAGTGGGCTAATAAAGATTGCTAGGCAGACCACGATAGTGGAGAGAGTTTTCAGCTTCACGTGCGACTCCTGGCAGTTAGAAGTGAGGCTGAAATGAGTGCTAGCCCCAGATTGACTGGAGTGAGGGTAGCCCATGTCCTGTCAATGACCAAGCATGTCCATTCGAGTGTAAAGCCTAAATCTGGGGGCTTGCGGTCGGCCCAGCCTAAGAATCTGACTCTTACGCACAAGCCCCAAGTAAAGTTCAGGCGTGAGCGAATCCTTTGAAGAGTTGATTGCTGCTTTTGAGCGCTACTTAAAACGCGAGCGCACTCTCTCGGTACATACAATTCGCGCTTATATGGGGATTTAACCTCGCTGTTACAGCATCTAGAGTTACTAGGAATATCGCAGATCTCTGAACTTGAGTTAGCACACCTGCGTTCATGGCTGGCTAACCAACAAGTTAAAGGAGTCGCGCGGATTTACTTTTGAAGCTGCCGATGCTTCTTTTGAACTACTGGTAAATGAAGAGATTCTCGGAAAGCGACCTTCATTTTTTTCAATTGAACATTGGTTGACAACGGTTGAACGCGCCGAAGATCAAAGTATTGTTACAAAAGCCGAAGTCACTTTCACTGCTAAAGGTGAAAAGATTATCTGCACCGGCAGCGGTAACGGTCCTGTAAACGCCTTCGATAATGCATTGCGCACAGGGCTCAAGAGACTTTATCCAGAGCTTGAAGTTTTAGAACTTACCGATTACAAAGTTCGCATCCTTGAAGGCCGATTAGGTACTGGTGCGATAACTCGCGTTCTAGTTGAAACAAGCGATGGCAAAGGAGAGTGGAGCACCGTTGGCGTTCATGAAAACGTAATCGCCGCCTCGGCTATGGCTTTGGAAGATGCATTGACTTTCGGTTTGCTTCGCCAAGGGTTAAATCCTTAGTTATTTACTTGTACTCAGGTGTAATTTGTAGGTTTTCTAAATAGAGCTGAGAAGCCTCGCGACGACCGTTGCATCCTAATGTTGCGAAAATCTTTATTGTTTCTTGTCTTATGGTGGATTCGGAGTAGCCAAGAATGTCACCGATTGATGTATTAGTACGACCTTCACTCATCATTCGCAGAATAACTCTTTGTCGCTCTGTTAGTTTTGCGTGAGAGATTCCATTGGATTCAATCGTATGTTTATACGTGAATGCTCGCTTGTCTGGGTGTAGATCCAAATAGCGATAGATGTAGAGTGATAAGAGATTTCCGATAGATTTTAAGAATGATTCAATCTCGGTATCGGGCTGGATAACCGGATCGCAGAAAATTCCAAATACCGAAACTGGTGTACCGCGCTTTTCGATGGGGAAGCAGATAAAACTTTTCTCACCATTTGTGTACGGTAAGTCCTTGAGAAGTGGATAATCATCTGGCCACTCTGGCAAAGTGTTGATCCAGACAGTGCTTCTAGCTCTGATGGCATCTGTAATGGGATATCGATCATTGAGACTATAGAGAATTGGATAAGGCTCAGCAGAGGTCTGTTCGATTCCGTAACGTGTTACGTATGAGACTTGGTTGTTGCTATTTAACTCAGAGATGAAGGCCGACGTAGCTTTGAGTGGGGAAAGCGTTTCGATCACGACATGGGCCATGATTTCATCGAGCGTGAGCTCTTTCTGGCTTAAATACTCCAAGAACTCGCTCACATAGGGGAAAAACATGGCCAACCCTTCTCATGCTCAATTAGAATTTAACTTGGGTTAAAGTAGCCATTAGCGCCGACATTTGAGCGTGATTGGCTACGGTTTTTGGTTAGTGACTGGTCAAATTTCCACATCGTGAGATATTGCAAGCACATTGCATTAAGTAGGTATCACAGGAATAGTCAGGGGGTAGCCTTGATCTATGAGCACCGAGTTGAGCCCACAGTTCGAAGCACTTATCACGCGCTTTCAGCGCCACCTTGAGATCGAGCGCAACCTTTCCATCCACACCATTAGGGCGTACATGGGGGATTTATCCTCTTTATTGCTGCATCTGGAAGCACTTGGTGTCAGTGAGATTTCGGCTTTAGAGCTTTCTCACCTTCGCTCGTGGCTGGCTAATCAGGCCGTGAAAGGGGGAGCGCGCACAACTCTTTCTCGTCGAGCGACCTCTATCCGACTATTTACCCAGTGGGCATCTAAAAACGGCTACCTTTCCAAAGATGTCGGCGCAAGTTTGGTCTCACCCAAGGCGCATCGGAGACTTCCTGGAGTCTTAGAGGTTCACGAGGCTCAAACTGCGATGGAGTCCATGGCTTCTCGAGCGGGCGAGGAAAATACTCCAATCGCACTAAGAGATGCAGCGATGCTCGAACTCCTTTATGCAACCGGCGCTAGAGTCGCCGAGTTGTGCGGATTAGATCTCGGCGACATTGATTACACTCGCCACACGATTCGGGTCTTGGGTAAGGGCAATAAGGAGCGGATGATTCCAATGGGCAAGCACGCAGTCAAGGCGCTTGAGCATTGGATAGAAGGGGCTCGTGAATCTTTGCTCAAACCAGATTCCGGTCAAGCAGTTTTCTTAGGCGCTCGCGGAAAGCGAATAGATCAGCGAACTGTGCGCACGGTTGTCTATGAAGCGCTATCGGCAGTTGAAGGCATCGAGCGAATGGGTCC
>WLMW01000065.1 GCA_009700025.1 Actinomycetota bacterium | reverse complement strand
TTATTATTCCCAATAAGAAATAACTAACGGGTGAAGTCCTACGCCAACGTGGAGTTCTAGTTTTCATCGTGTACCGTCATTCGAAATCTTGCGGGTAATAAAGAAGTTAATGACAGAGATGATCAAGACGATAAAAGTGATCATGATGCCGATTGCCGCTGCATACCCATACTTGTTATTAACGAACGCCTGGTTGTATAGGAATAAAGTAAGCGTTAAGAACTGCTTACTTGATCCCCCATCGGCAGCTAACTGCTGTGGCTCAGCAAAGACTTGTAATCCACCAATTGTTCCAACAATGAGAACGAATGTGATTGTGTTCTTTAACTGTGGCAAGGTCACGAACCTGAACTGCTGCCACTTTGTTGCACCATCAACAGATGCAGATTCAAATAACTCATCTGGAATCGCAAGCATAGATGCCAAGAAAATTAGAGTGTTGTAACCAACCCAGCGCCAAGTAATCATTGTTGCGATTGCAACATGGCTAGGGATTACGCCTTCAATAAAATCGATGTGGTGGTCTAAACCAAAGAAAGAGAGGATGCCATTTATGATTCCAAAGTCTCGGCCAAATAACTGGCCAAAAACAATGGTAATTGCAATAACCGAAGTTATATTTGGGACTAAGAGAATTGTGCGGAAGAAGGATTTAGCCTTTAACCGGGTGTTTCGCAAAATTGCGGCAAGCCCGATTGCCATAAACATTTGAGGAAAAGTTGAGAGCGCCCAGATACTAAAGGTATTTCGGATTGCCATCCAAAAATCAGAGTCTTGAAGTAACAATGAGAAGTTTCTTAACCCCGTGAACTCTGAGCCACCTAGTGGATCCCACTTAAAGAAAGAGATATAGACCGAATAGATGACAGGTGCTAGACCAAAGATAAGGAACATAATCAGAAATGGCGCAACAAAGAGGAGACCCCATCGACCATTGAGCGAGCGCACGCCTGGGAAAACTTCCTCTTTTTTAGACTTCTTTTTCCAAGGCGTAAGAGGAGCCTTGCGACTCCCCTTACGTTCTAGCAATTCACTCATCTATATCCTTAACTCAGTAATCTCGAATTAGTTGTTGATTACTTTTTGGAGATCCTTAAGGACTTGAGCCCAAGATTTCTTCGCATCCATCTTCTTAGCCGCAACACGGCCTAAGCCCGCACCAATTGCTTGATCGATTGCGCGCTGCAACTTGCCCTCGAAAATCGGCTTTAACTGCTTAACACCTTTGGCATAAATCTGGCCAACTGGTGCATTGTTAAAGAATGGATCTTTGTAGTTAAGCAATGCTGCATCGTCATAAGTCGATGATGCTGCAGGGAAGAGGCCATAGGTATTGAATACCTCAAGCTCTTGCTCAGGTGCTAGATACCAAGCAATGAAATCATATGCAGCCTGCTTGTTTTTAGCGTACGAAGGAATCGTTAATTGAGTTCCGCCTTGGTTTCCACCGCTGACAGGAAGATCGGCAATATCCCATTTTCCTGAAGTATCTGGGGCTTGAGCTTTGATGTAATCCATCATCCAGGCTGGTGCCAAGATAGTTGCAAAGGTTCCCTTGTTCATTCCGATATTCCAGTCAGATGTGTACTGACCGATACGAGTTCCAATACCTGATTCTGTTGCCTTTATTGTTGTGTTCCAGGCTTTTTTCACCTGTGGGTTCGTGTCATAAACCAACTTGCCTGCATCGGTTCCATCGTTCTTGTAATACTTTTCAGTTCCTTGGTTCATGATCGCCGCGTAAATAGTTCCGGTGTTATCAATAAATCCTTTGCCAGACTTCTTATCAGCTGCAGACAACTTAGTCATGTATTTCTGGCCAGTTGCTATAAAGGTCTCCCATGTTGGCCACAACTTGCTAACAGCTGCGCGATCTGTTGGCAAGCCAGCCTTCTTGAAGAGGTCGATTCGGTAAGCAACCGCTAACCCACCGACATCGGTTGGGATTCCAATAACGCTGTCATCATAAGCAACGCCTTGCTCCCAACGCCATCCCAAATAATCCTGCTTAAGCTCTGTTGCAGATTTACCTTCAGGTATGCCTGCTGAAACATTTGCTGTCGAAGTCTTCATGGCACGCAAATCTTGGAAGCACTTTGGGTATGAACGCCAGTAGCCTGAGTATGAAACTTCTACCGCAATGATATCTGGACCAGTTCGTGCAGTACATGCAGTAACCATATTCGTGCCGTTAAGTGGATCTAAATCTGATTTCTTAATTGAGAGTGTGACTTCAGGGTGTAGTTTCTTATACGCAATCACAAGTTTCTGCTGAATAACATTTCCAAAAGTCCAGATGGTAATTGTCACTGGATCTGCAGCTTTTGCTGGCGCTGTTAATACTCCGGTAGTAATTACTAAAGCGGTTGCAATCGCAATGCCACTCTTAGCTTTCCATGTCTTGCGCATACCCTGCTCCTTAGAAATAGACACTGCATTTTGGCCTAAAAATTTCAAAATCACCGATCATAGAAAAGGGTCGTTTTGCCCCCCATGAAAGCGGTTTCATAGTATTGTAGTAAACTGTAGTCGCGTCTATAGTGCAAGACTGAATATGCGCAAACTTTAAATTGTTACCAAAGCGTGATGGAGTGCTCATGAGAAGTAAAAGACAGAGATTAGTTTCTATAGTCGCGTTGTCGGCAGTGCTGATCACGGGCTTCGCTGCTCCTGGTTCACAAGCAGCAGATAAGCCAAAGATTCTCAAACTGCTTTGGTCCGATGAGTTCGCAGGTAAGAAAGGTGCGCTACCGAATGCAAAAAACTGGGCATACGACATTGGCAACTCGTATGGCTGGGGAAACTCTGAGCTTGAGTACTACAGGCAAAAACCTGCCAACGTTTCAACCGATGGCAAAGGTAAACTCCTTATTACTGCAGATCGCATATCCGATATTTCTGGATTTCAAGTGGGAACAGTCCCAGGCACTGAAAAAATCCTTCGTACATGCCCAGAGTGCCAGTTCTCAAGTGCAAAGATTAAAACGGCAAATAAACTTGGCTTCTACTACGGCCGCGTTGAGATTCGCATGAAAAACCCTGCCGGTGTGGGTACTTGGCCAGCTTTTTGGATGCTTGGCGATGATTTACTCGATGGAAATCCATGGCCCGAGTGCGGCGAAATAGACATCATGGAGGCACGCGGATTTATGCCGGAGGCTGCTTTTGGCACAATTCACGGACCAAACTTTGCGAACGGTAATTCCGGTGGCTACGGATCAACCTTCAACAATGGGGTACCCCTTAGTGATGCCTTCCACACATTTGCCATTGAGTGGAAGAAAAATCAAATGGATTTCTATGTAGACGACACCATGTACCTATCTATCACCCCTAAAGATATCGCCCCTGGTCGCTGGGTCTTCAACCAGGAGTTCTTCCTGATCTTGAACCTGGCTATGGGCGGGGAGTTCGCGGGCGAGCTTGATCCTGCGCTCAACCAGTCCCAGATGAGTATCGATTACATACGTTTTTACTCAATCAATGGGGTTGGCAAGCTCGTCAAGCACTAGCCACGCTCAATCCCGCCGTTTATAACGATTTCATAAAATTGCCTTATTTCCTGCTATTTCCCTTGCTTATATCTATGAAACCGCTTTCAATTGCTAATGAAAGCGGTTGCAACGTGCCCTGGAAAAAGTGCGGTCATATCGTTTGATTTAAATTATTGAAGATGTGTGTGCGCACATCAATGAAGAAACTTGAGTGCGCGCTTTTACTTTCGAAATCACTCAATTGGATTCCAATAATCACACCAATGTATTACACCCTCGTGAAAGGAATTTAGAATGAAATTTGGCATAACAGGAAGTAAATTGAGGAAGAAATTATTATCCTCACTCGCAATTTTATCTTTATCCTTTACGGGGTTAGTCGCACTTTCGACACCTGCATCGGCTGCAGGCCAAGAACAAATCACCTTCGATTCATCTCAGTATGTCACCGATAATGGCGCTGCTGGTTTCTTCAAAGTAATCGCAGACTCAAATGGTGTTTCAGGTTACGGTCATGCTGAGTGGGCACCTTGGGCAACTGGAAGCGCATTGAATGCT
>WLMW01000064.1 GCA_009700025.1 Actinomycetota bacterium | reverse complement strand
AGGAGGGACTCGAACCCCCAACCGGCCGCTTTGGAGACGGCAACTCTAGCCAATTGAGCTACTGCCCTTCGCACGAAGGCATGGCAAAACCATAGGGAAAAGCAAACCCTCGTGAGCGTTGAAGTGTAGAGGTAAGGGGGGGTGTAGGTCTAACTCGCTCCATAGATACGGCAGACTTAGGGCCATGAGTCCACGAATTTCATCCCGAATAGCTGCAATTGCAGAGTCCGCCACATTGGCAGTTGATGCCAAGGCAAAAGCGCTAAAGGCGCAGGGGCGTCCTGTTATTGGCTTCGGTGCAGGTGAACCAGATTTCCCAACACCTGATTACATTGTTGAGGCTGCAGCTGCTGCAACACGTATTGCTGCAAATCATCGCTATACACCAACACCTGGTTTACCCGAATTGCGCGAAGCGATTGTTGCAAAGACAAAGCGAGATTCAAACTATGAAATTACTGCTGATCAAGTATTAGTGACCAATGGTGGAAAGCAGTCGGTGTATCAAGCCTTTGCAACAATTATTGATGAAGGTGATGAAGTCATTCTGCCCTCTCCATTTTGGACTACTTATCCTGAATGCATCAAATTAGCTGGTGGAATTACGGTAGAAGTTTTTGCAGATGAAACTCAAAACTATCTTGTCACTGTTGAACAGTTAGAAGCAGTACGCACGAATAAAACAAAAGCGATTTTATTTTGTTCACCATCAAATCCAACAGGATCTGTGTATTCACCCGAACAAGTAAAAGCGATTGGTGAATGGGCACTTAAGAACAATATCTGGGTAATCGCAGATGAAATTTATGAACATCTACTCTATGACGGTGCAACTGCGCCAAGCATGCCAGTTGCGGTTCCTGGACTTGCAGATACGTGCCTCATTATCAACGGCGTTGCAAAGACTTATGCGATGACAGGCTGGCGAGTAGGTTGGATGATTGGTCCTAAAGATGTTATTAAAGCTGCAACGAATCTGCAGTCGCATTTAACATCAAACGTTTCCAATGTCTCACAGCGTGCAGCTATTGCAGCTATCAGCGGTGATTTAGATGCAGTTCGTGTCATGGGAGAAGCTTTTGACCGTAGACGCAAATTAATCGTTGATCTACTTAACGAAATTCCAGGATTTGTCTGCCCAACACCAACTGGTGCTTTTTATGTGTACCCATCAGTTAAAGGTGTACTCGGAAAATCCATTCGTGGAAAAGTTCCGACAACTTCTGCCGAACTTGCAACTATTTTGCTGGAAGAAGTTGAGGTTGCCGCAGTGCCAGGTGAGGCTTTTGGGCCATCGGGTTATTTGCGCTTCTCGTATGCAACTAGTGATGCCGACATCGTTGAAGGTATTGGCAGAATTAAAAAACTTCTTACCGAAGGTTAAATCTCAACTCCGATTAAGTTTACTTCGGCAACAAGGGTTATTCCAAAAGCGTCCTTCACATGATCGCGTGCACGCTTTGCAAGTGCGGCGATATCAGCTGCGGTTGCCGTTCCTGAATTAGTTAAGGCAAGGACATGTTTCGATGAAATGCGTGCACCGCCAATTTCATCACCTTTGTGAATCCCTGAGTTTTCAATTAACCATGCGGCAGAAACCTTTACACGACCATCATTGAGTGGCCACTTAGGTGCTGCATTAGGAAGCTCATCTGCAGCTTGCTGCGAAATTATTGGGTTCGTAAAGAATGATCCAGCTGACCAAGAGTCTGGGTCTTCATTCGATAACAGCATTCCTTTGTTCGCACGTAAATCTAAAACTGCGCTGCGACAATCAGTTATTAAAGCTTTGTCACCAATTTCGATTCCAAGTTTTCTAGATAATTCAAGATAAGTAATTGGAGAAGTCATTTCACCGATGCGCAGTTGAAAAGCTACGTCCAAAACTACAAATCGCCCAGGATGAGACTTAAAGTGCGAACTTCGATATGAGAATTCACATTCACTATTTGTAAATGTCTTAATCTCTTTCTTTTCGCGATCATATGTACGAACCCGCGTTATGAACTCGCTAACTTCGTGTCCATATGCACCAATATTTTGTATTGGGGCAGCACCGACCGTTCCAGGAATTCCACTCAGCGTTTCAAGTCCAGCAAACCCTCTCTTAATTGTGGTGAGAACAAAATTATCCCAATTTTCACCTGCACCAATTGTTAATGTGGCACCACTGCACGCATCAATTTCTGACTCAACAGAGTTATTAGAAATACGAATAACGGTTCCTTCAAAACCAGCATCAGAGATCAGGACGTTTGTTCCCCCGCCCAGAATCAAAATGGGTGAATCCCCCGCGCTTTCAATGGCAGCGATGATTTCTTCTTGGGTTGAGACTTGCAGAATTTTCTGCGCCGGGCCACCAACATGAAAGCTGGTGTATTTCGAAAGCTCGGTCATAGGTACAGGCTACCTACGTGGAGACAAAATCGCTTCTTTACCTCTGTACTTATCGAGGATGCGATCGAAGGTCTTTTTAGATTGCGTGTCACGGAATGTCGGATCCACATCGTGATACCCATGGTGACGTTCCTGCATCAGGGGTAGATCCATCTGCAGCAGCTTTCCGCCGGCTTGGCGAATCTTGAGCGAGTATTCAATATCAGCATTTCTGTAATACACCGCACGCGGATTAAATCCCCCAACTTGCGTCATTGCCTCACGGTTAAACGCCATAAAATATGAGAATAAAACATCAACTTCGCCATTCCCTTTATCGTCAACACTGCGCCATTCATCATCGAGATTTACTAATCCCCCACGCCAACCGATAACGACAAATTCACCTTTTTCTAGTTCAGCTACTACTGGAGTAATTGCATCACCAGTAAACCTCGTGGATGGATCCATCACAATGACATATTTACTTGACACTTTTTCCAGGAAAACATTTGCACAATCTGCCCAACTTGCGCCTGGTGCTACAGCAATCAGATACGTTCTACCATCCATTTGCTCGACTAATCTTCCGGCATCTCCGATAGAAATTATTGCGACTGCACAATCGCTATTAGCTTTTACCGTCCTCACGGTTTCTAAGGCATCATCGGTAAATCCCTCAACAATTATTCCAACCGTTACATCGCTTTCAAGATTTATAGGGCGAATATCTCGCGGATAAGCCAGAGTTATATATGGCTTCTTTTCACGAAGTTCGTACCCTCCAGCTGTATCTACTACTTCAAAACCAGCCTGTAAAAGTTCGTCACGGAATTTATCGGCTAAGGCAAAATCTTTATTCGCTCGTGCATCCATTCGAGCGATGGCTAACTGGGTAACTGAATCTGGAACGTTCACTTTTCGACTACCGCTTTTGCCATGCCCAAGACTTTTACTCCTGCTGAAGTTGCAGATAAATCCAATTTAATACGATGACCTTCAACCTCAACGACTGTTGCAGTAATTGTTAAATCTACTTTTTCACCAGCTGGCACAATTACTGGCTTAATAAAGCGTGCGGAAAACTCTTTCATGGCCGCGGTGTTACCTGCCCAATCAGTTACATACTTACCGGTCAGGGCCATTGTTAACATTCCATGGGCAATCACATTTGGTAATCCCACCGAAATAGCAAACTCTTCGCTCTGGTGAATTGGATTCTGGTCACCACTTGCATCGGCATATGACTTCAATAATGCACGATCAAGATAGAAAACTTTGGTAGGCAATACAGTTCCAACTTCAATCATCCGCGAACCACCAATGTTGACCATGATGAGACCACAAGTTCAGATGCATTGTGTAAATCAGAGCGCACCGAGATAATTTCATTTCCTGCAGCCACTCTTAAAGTTTCTATCGTTGCAGAGCATTTCAAAACATCACCAGCAATGATTGGACGAAATATCTCAAACTTTTGATCACCATGAACTAATCGAGTCCAATCAACACCGATTTCTGATTGTGTCAGAATATTTTCATATTGAGATAACGAAATTCGGATTGAAAAAGTTGGAGAAGCTACGCTCGTATCGCTTTCGCCAATTACAGCAGCAAAGCTATCAATCTCAGATTGCGTGACGGTTACTAAATCTGCACCAGTAAAAGTGCGCCCGACCGAATCGGGATTGATCATTAGCGAGTTTCGCGGTGAAGTGTTGACAACTTGCAACGTGGACAGAACTTCTTGAGCTCCATACGGTCTGGATCGTTGCGACGGTTCTTCTTGGTGATGTAGTTACGTTCTTTGCAATCGACGCAGGCCATGGTGATCTTTGGACGAACGTCCGCGCTCTTACTTGCCATGGTCTTACTCCTTCTATCGATTTCTGAACAGTCTATTGAGGTTGCCTAGGTTACCCGAGGACACTCAATGCGCGAAATTCGCACAGGAACTACTAGTAGCGGGAGCGGGACTTGAACCCACGACACAGCGATTATGAGCCGCTTGCTCTACCAAGCTGAGCTACCCCGCCAGGGGTGTGCTTTGAAAAGATCTCCGTCTAGT
>WLMW01000063.1 GCA_009700025.1 Actinomycetota bacterium | reverse complement strand
GCTGTGGCTCAACACCCTTATCGCGGTAAGCAAGGATGAGGCTGGTCTTTTTGGTTTTAGCCTTAGCTAAATATTTCTTTGCAGAAGCAACTTGTGCTTCTGGATGCTTAGTAACGTCACGATCACAAACGGTGAATGGACGATAAGCACCCTTAACGTTTGAAGGAATTGTTGATGGATTAATTGTTCCAACAGCAGTTCCGCCTGCAGCAATCAAGATCTGCTTGAAGTCGAATGCACATTGAATCGCCTTACGTACGTTTACATCTTTAACGGTATCAACGTTAATTGTGTAATAACGAGCATAAGGTGATGCAATTGGATAGAAACGTGGCTTGTACTTTTTATCAGTTGAAACCTTTTGTAGGTTTGTAATGATGTTTGTATCCATTGAGAGTGAAGTCTTTGCTTCGCCTGAATCAGAAATCAGAGTATTTTCAATAACATTCTGATCTGAACCAAACTTAGCTACAAACTTATCTGGATAGTTCCAACGAATTGGGTCAGTTGTTGCATCCCAATACTTGTTACGAACCAAAGTAATTTGCTTTCCACGATCATAGGTCGCAATCTTGTAAGGACCTGTTGAAATTGGACGAAGGTCGTAGTTCTGCTTGGTGTCTTGCACTTCTGGTACTGGAGAAAATGCACCATATGTGGTCACATAAGCAAAGTAAGGAATCTTGTTAGCTAAATTAAATGTGATTGTCGCTCCATCTTTTGAGCAGACAACACTCTCAAGATCTTTCGTTGGAGTTGTGTATGGGCCTTTGTATCCATTGTTGTTTACCAACATATCCTGAGCGTACGTAGGACCACCATCAAGTGTTCCATCTTCGTATGAGCGTGAGACTCCGTATTTGATGTCTTCGCATGTTACGAGCGAGCCATCTTCATACTGGATACCAGAACGAAGCTTGAAGACCCAGGTCTGTCCGCCATCTTTTGTAGTACCAAGATCTGCAGCTAAATCTGGAACAAGCTCAGTTACACCTTTTACAGTGCGAACTGAAGTAAGTGTACGAACAAATAAGCGGTAGAAATCTAGTGTTCCGCCAACATAGTTACGTGCAGGATCAAGGTGCTCGAAATCTCCTTGATTAATCACTGTGACTGTTCCACCTTTTACTGCCCCTGCTTGAGCCGGCGCTGGACCGACCCATGATGCAGGAGTCGCAGCAGAAGCTGGACTAATAAATGTGACTGCTGACGTGCTAAGTGCAAGTACACCTAGAGCAGAAATCACTTTGTATTGTAGTTTCATGTAAACCCTTCCTGATTGGTATTGCTTTTGATACCCGATAGTCATATGTTCTATCGGGAACTCCGTGGGTCGAGGGCATCTCGAATACTGTCACCAAACAAACTAAATGACAGAACCAATAGAAATAGTGCAAAGCCTGGAATAAAAGTAAACATGGGATCAACTGAATAAAATGGAACCGAAGCTAAAAGCATTGCACCCCAGTCAGATGTGGGGTCAATAACTCCAGCACCTAAGAAAGTAAGTGCCGCTTCGGCGGTTATATAAGTAGGGATATTCAAGGCAACCGTCACCAAAATTGGTGCCCATAGGTTAGGAAGAATTTCACGGAAAATTAAATGTGTTCGTGATGCTCCTAATGCTCGTGCTGCTTCGATAAATTCACGCTCGCGTAGAGAAATTACTTGGCCACGCACAATTCTTCCAATATATGGCCAACCAAACATCGCCAAGATAAAAATCATGGCAGGAATGCGAGTTCCATTTCCTTGCGGAAGGCCCCAGCCTTGCGTTACATCTTCAAGTACTGGCATAACAGCAAGTGCAAACAAAATTGATGGGAAAGATAAGACAATTTCCATTGACCTAGAAAGCACAAGGTCGGTTTTGCCACCAAAAAAACCAGAGACTAATCCAACAACGACGCCCAAAATAGTTGCGAGCGCGGTTGACGATAAAGCAATAATGAGTGAGGTTCGAGCGCCAAAAACAAAGCGTAAGAAAATATCTCGTCCAGTTCTTGGTTCGACACCAAACCAGTGGGTTCCTGAAACTCCCCCCAATCTTCCAAGTGGCTGGGTACCAAACTCTTGGTTAAGCGCATCTGTATGGAACGCATCTGGGGTTGTGTGCATGATCCAAGTAAAAACTGGGGCAAGAACAGCTATCAAAACAAAAAATAAAATAATCCCGCCTGAAACTTTTGCGGTTTTATCCTTCTTAATTCGCTCCCAAGCCATTTGAGAAGGTGAGCGCCCTTGGACGCTTTCGGCCATGACGGCAGTGAGTTGGCTCATCAGTTGGTGCCCCCTCAAATCCCACGCTAAGGAGCACACAATAGCCAAATGAGGCGGAATTAACTACTTATAAAGGTTTAAGCGATTGCACTTAATGACTGCTAAAACGAGCCAAGACCCACGCCGGCCCTAACTCTTGGAACTCGGAATTAATGTCCGTGCTTCGCTTATTTCCGTAATACTGATCGATGTCATAGCGCTTTTTGTTAGCTAAGTCAGCAAAAGCTAAGTTATATCCGCCATGCGGAATCATGAAGTCCCCCGTTACATAAAATATATATTTGGAGCCATTTTCATAAGGATAAGAGTCAGAGGTATCCCAATCGATTGAGTTAAAAAAATACGACTTTGATGCAGATCCGTTATAAAAGCCCTGCATAATCGCATCATGTCGAGTGTTTTGAACTCGGGTATACAAGTATGTTTCATTATCCATGCCAATCGGGTAATACGAGGATTCTCCAGCGCCGGCAAACATCTTGGTCTCGATTCCATTTTTTAATAAGTAAATATCCCCACTGCGTTCAAAGAGAATGTCCTTTCCGTTTGCCGCAAAATATGGCATCGAAGACTCTGGCTTACCTTGAGTTAAATACACCTTTCCTGAGCCACCGGCTGACATAGTTACTAAAACTCCGTCCTGCTTATAAATAATGGTGGTGCCATCGGGAGAAAACTTTGGATCCTCATCGCGAGCGCCATTGGGACCAGTCAGGTTTTTGGGCTCGGCCCAAGTATTTCCATCCCAGGCAGAAGTAAAAACATCCCAATCGTTTTCAGGTAAACCTACTGCAGACCCCATGAAAGTGATCAGCTGTCCATCAGCAGAAAAATGAGCGTTGATTGGTGAAATCATCGAAGTCCAATCACGTCCCACTTGAGTGAGCTGACCCGTTGGCAGATCTATCATCCACATGGTGGCATCCCAGGATTGATAATCGGTATATCGGTGGTAAATGAGCGTGCCATCGAGTGATGGAGTATGCGGGCGCTGGCCAATGATGAACACGCTGATAGCAACGAGGACTAGTCCTATAGCGCCAACTGCGACACGCCTTTGCATATAGCCTCCGTATAAGGGGTTGACGATGCTTGAAAACTCTGTAAGGTAACCTAACACAATGCGGTAGGTTTCCTAACACAACGGCGTGGGCTATTTGTGGACTTGCCTCAGTAATGACAGGAGTAAGAGATGATGAAGAAACGTTTGTTTGCTTCATGTGCAGTAATTGCGCTCGCTGCAGCAAGTCTTGTTGCAGCTACTAGCGGTGCACAGGCAGCTTCACGTGAGGTGACTGTTTGGTCTCCATATCAAGGTGGAAACCTTGAGATGTGGAATGCAGCTATTAAGCGCATTGAAGTCGCTAATCCGGGCTTAAATATCACATCAGTTGGAAATATTGATATGGCTAAATCCTTGGCTGCAATCAATGCCGGAAATGGTCCAGATATTTCAGTATCAAATGGAAATGGAAACCTTGGCTGGTTCTGCGGAACCGGTGCCTGGCAAAAACTCAACACATTAATCGCGGGATCAAATGGCATCAACATGAAGGGTACTTTCAACGCCGCATCTGTTGCCTCATCGATTTCAAATAACGTACGTTGCGCACTTCCTTTGTACTCAGAGGTCTTTGCGTTTTACTACAACAAAGATATTTTAGCTAAAGCAGGATTTAAGAATCCGCCAAAGACAACCACTGAACTTCTTGCATATTCACAGAAGCTCACAACTTTTAATGATGATGGAAGTATAAAAACTGCAGGTTTCTTGCCATGGGCTGGTTACTACGGCTTCGATATGGATTCTATGTGGCTCGGTCAAATGTTTGGTGCCAAGTGGTACGGCGGAAATCAGCAAGCTGCATTCTCGTCAGATATTCGTTGGGTAAAAGCATTTAACTGGTAAAAGGATTTCATCGCCAAGGTTTATGGTGATGGAAACTTCGATAAAGGTTCAAAACTTCTCCTCAAGTTCGTTGCTGCTCGCGGTGGCGAATGGGGAACAGATCATGACTTTATGACTGGTCGCGTTGCCATGAAGTGGGATGCAAACTGGATGGCACCAATGTTCTGCACTGGTGATGATTGGTCTATGGCCGATAAGTGCACATCAAAGGTCAATTTTGGTATCACTGGCTTCCCAGTTTCACCCGATAACGCCGCAGCTTATGGCTCAGGTGTTGTTGGACAAGGTCAGATGGGTATCTCAAAGGGCTCAAAGAATGTAAAGGATGCATGGATTGTCATGAAGGCACTTGC
>WLMW01000062.1 GCA_009700025.1 Actinomycetota bacterium | reverse complement strand
TGCCCATTCTGTCGGATTCCACAATTGAGTGATGCAGATGGGTTGATTGTGCACCGCGGCAAAAGCGCTTTTGTCGTGCTGAATCTTTACCCATACAACCCAGGACATTTATTGATTTGTGCAAACCGGCATGTTGCAGACTTGACTGACCTTGATGTTGAAGAGCGAAATGAAATATCGGAACTTACCGCACATGCAATGATAACAATTCGTAAAGTGTCCTCGCCTGCTGGGTTTAACCTCGGAATGAATCAAGGCGCGATCTCAGGTGCTGGAGTCGCCGAACATATTCACCAACATGTTGTTCCACGTTGGAGCGGCGATGCAAATTTCATGCCAATAATTGGTGGCACAAAAGTTCTGCCACAGTTACTCACACTTACTCGTGATGAAATAGCAGCTGCTTGGTAGTTCTGATTAATTAGTTAGTCAATTGATTCAAGTAATTTTGAACCAAATCCAATCCAATACCTTTTTCAATCCAGAGTGGAATAGCGGGAAACATAAGACCCGCGGCGAAAGCACCGTCACCCATGGATGACTTCATTTCCAAATATTCATCGCGAAACTCTTGCACCAAAGTTTCATGCTCGCTTTCACATGCCATATCGGTTGGGGGACTAGTGCTGTAATCAATAATGCGCATGGTCGCTAATGAAATCAGAGCACAAGGAGTTCCAGAGTCGTCATGGAGTACTAAATATGGTGTTGCCATCTGATCAAAGACTCGATTGGCTAGCATGATGGCATCGTCGAAATCTGCATCTTGATTTTCAATATGAGTTACAACGAGAATTCTCGGCGTCTGAAATTCGTCGATGCTTTGCCAAATGTCGATCGTCTGCTGATCTATCCCCGAAGCAGGATTCACGACAAAGACTGCACAATCTGCCAACGGTTCGGCCTCAATGCTGATGCTTCCGCCCAGGGCGTGCGCTACGGCTGCAGGGTCAGCGCTTTCATGCCCATACACGCTAATTAAGAGAGGCGATGCGGAAGAATTCACGTGCTCAGCCTACGATGGGGGCTGATGATTAGTAGCATTGTGAAACCTGCGGTTACGAGATTCATAACACCCGTAGCCTCGCTGGCCCTGCGCATGGGGATTACCCCGAATGCGGTCACCTGGGTGGGAGCCATAGGAGTGGTTATTTCGTCACTCTATTTCTATCCAAGAGGTGATTTTTTTCTGGGAACTGCGATTATTTGTATTTTTGCTCTTAGTGATCTTTTCGATGGAACTATGGCCAGGATTTCACAGCAAGGAGCAAGTCGCTGGGGAGGTTTCTTGGACTCGACCATCGATCGCGTTACTGATTCAGCAATCCTCATCGGTATCGCAATTTTTCTCATCAATGATAATAATCGCTTGGTGTTACTCGTGCTTATTACCTTAGTAACAGGAACATTGGTCCCCTACATTCGAGCTAAAGCTGAAAGTTTTGGAATCACATGTACTGGCGGCTTAGCTGAGAGAACCGAGAGATTAATCATTTCGCTTTCTGCTATTGGATTACACGGACTGGGCGTCCACTATGCGTTGGCAATTGGGATGTGGCTCTTAGCTCTTTTAGGCCTTGTGACTGTTGTTCAAAGACTGATTATTGTAGCGAAAGCTGTTGGTTAAATTGCAAACAATTTCCGCATGGGGCTACTTCGCTGCCTGGAGATTATTGCGGTTACTCCCAGAAGAATTTGTTTATGCAACTGCCTACAAAATTGCAGATGTAATCACCAAGAGAAACGGCGGAAATGTTCGTCGTCTAAGGTCAAATTTAGCTCGCACTCAGCCAGATATCACCGAACTAGATTTAGAGATTATTGTTTATAGAGGCATGCGCTCTACTGTCAGATATTTAGTAGATACCTTTCGATTGCAAGATTGGTCGCAAAATAGAATTCTAGAAACTGTAACAACTTCAAATGAGTATCTGCTTTTAGATGCAATCGCAGCAGGCAATGGCGCAATTGTTACTTTGCCCCACGTAGGAAACTACGATCACGCGGCTGCATATTTTTGTAGTAAAGGCGCCAAAATTGTGACGGTTGCCGAGCATCTGAAACCCGAGGCACTTTTCAAAAAGTTCTTGGAGTATCGCGCAGCCTTTGGAATGGAGGCTTTACCACTTGATAGTCGAGTATTACCCACACTTGCGCAGCGTTTGCGTGCGGGATACGTAGTTGCATTAGCCGCAGACAGAGATTTATCACGTTCGGGAATTGATGTGAAGTTTTTTGGTGGACCGGCGCGCATGCCAGCTGGCCCTGCAGTCCTTGCTCTGAAAACGGGAGCCCCTTTAATTTATGCGATGGTTTCCTATACCGATATAGGTATCCATATTGACTTTGAATTAGTTCCCTTGTCCGATCAGGGAACTGAGACCGAGAAGGTCGCAGCGATTGTACAAAATAGCGCGGATCTTTTTGCAAAAGGAATTTCGCAGTATCCTCATGACTGGCACATGATGCAGAGGATTTGGATTGATGGAGATTTTAAGGAGCGAGATTAATGCTCACTAAGAAATTAAGAATCGGAATTGTTTGCCCATATGGTTGGGATACTCCAGGTGGAGTGCAAAATCATGTTCGCGATCTGGCCGAATTTTTGATTCAAGCTGGCCACGAGGTCTCAGTTTTAGCTCCCGCTATCGACGAAGCAAAATTACCTTCGTACGTTGTTAATGCGGGCAAACCGATAGCCATTCCTTATAACGGTGCAGTTGCTCGAGTTTTATTTGGGCCAAAAGCTTTTGCACGAGTTCGTCAGTGGATATCGTCGGGAGATTTTGACATTTTGCACCTGCATGAGCCGGCAATTCCTTCCATCTCGCTTCTTGCATGTTGGGCCGCCGAAGGGCCAATGGTTGGAACATTTCATGCTGCAGCTAAACATCAGAAAGTTATTTATGCAATTGGTCCAATACTCGAACCGGCAATCGAAAAACTATCAGCGCGTATTGCAGTATCAGAGGCAGCTCGACTTACTTTGACTAATCACTTAGATACCGATGCAGTGGTGATTCCAAATGGTATTTACGCAAAGCGATATAGCAATGGAATCTCGCGAGAGGATTGGTCTGGAAATACACTTGGTTTTATTGGACGCTTCGAAGAACCACGCAAAGGGCTACAGGTGTTGCTGGATGCTCTGCCAATTATTGCGCGCTTCGCCCCCGATGTTCGCGTGCTAGTTGCAGGTCCTGGTGATTCAAAAGAAGTCGAGGAGTCAATCGATCCACAGCTTCGAAGACGATTTGAATTTTTGGGACGAATAAGCGAGGAAGACAAAGCTGATTTCATGTCTTCTATTGCAATATATGTTGCACCAAATACAGGGGGAGAATCATTTGGAATCATTTTGGCGGAAGCTCTAGCGGGCGGTGCATGCGTTGTCGCAAGTGACATACCGGCTTTTGATTCACTTCTTGGTTCAGGAGAATTTGGTGCGCTCTTTACTTCCGAGGATTCAACGGACTTAGCTAAAACGGTTATAGATCTTTTGCGCGATACGGACAAGCGAAATAGATTGTCAAAAATAGGGAAAGCGCATGCCCAGATATTCGACTGGGAAGTAGTGGCAGAACAGATATTTTCGATTTATGAAATGGCGATGGTGGGTGGAGATAAGATTACTTTGTCGTCAGAGAACAGACCTTGGTCTCGCTTTTTATCCAGGGATGAGGGAAAAGAGAAATGAAGATTCTCATTTTCGTCTTAGTGATTCTTGTATCTTTATGGTACTTATCTTTCTTGGCTACTCGTTTGGATCGACTTCACCATCGCGTTGAAACTAGTTGGGCCAACTTAGATGGGTTACTGCAGAGACGAGCGGCAATCGCGCTAGAAATTGCAAGAAGCGATTTTGCTGATCCAGCGTCGTCACTTCTCTTGACATCTGCCTCATACCAGGCTCGAGAGGCGGGCTTAAAGGAACGTTCGGCAGCTGAATCGATGTTATCTGGCGCGCTTGGCTTACTCATTGAGGATGGACAAGTGCATACCAATAGCGCTGAAAGAGCTTTATTCGAGGAGTTATCCCTCTTAACAGCCAAAATCAGAATTGCGATTTCAATTCATACCGATGCTGTCTCTTCTACTCAGACTGTTCGCCGTAAGTTAGCCATTCGCTTATTTCGATTAGCGGGATCTGCTCCGCTACCTTTAGTTTATGAGTTTGAGTTTGATGCGATCTAAAACATTTTTACTTATCCTTCTTTTCGCATTTTTATTGTCGGGTTGCGCCTCCACTTCGACTTCTTTGAACAACACTCCAGAAATTCCTATTGAAACGAATGTCTTAAGTGGACGCGCAGGAAGTAATGGCCCCGTTCTAGTCGTTAAAGTTGATGATACAAATTTCGCGCATCCACAAATTGGTGTTGAAGATGCTGATGTTGTTTACATTGAACAGGTCGAAGGAGGGCTAACTAGGCTTGCAGTTATTTATTCGTCCAAGCTTCCAACAGAAGTTGGTCCGGTCCGCAGTGCTCGGATCTCGGATATAGAAATATTGAGTCAGTATGGACATGTTGCTTTTGCATACAGTGGGGCGCAAAGTAAATTGTTACCAGTTATTGCTCAAGCAAATCTCCAAAATCTTGGAGCCCAAACACAATCGTCGATAATTTATCCACGTGATCCAACACGAGTGAGTCCCTATTCGCTGGTGCTACGGGCTGATTTATTAATGTCAAAAATTATTGAAAAACAGTACAAGATTGATCATGCTCAATCGGTCGGATGGAATTTCGGAGTTGCGCCGATTGGTGGTGTTGACGTGATTTCAGTTTCATTTCGTTGGCCCGCAACTGGCTATCGAGCTGATTGGTCAAAGAGCGAGAAATGCTGGAAGCTCTTTCATAACTCTGAACCAAATGTTGTTCGAACGGGTAAACAACTGTGCCCAAGTACTTTGATTCTGCAAAAAGTGTCAATCACAAATTCGGAGTATCACGACAAACTAGGGAACTACACTCCCTTTTCGAATACGGTCGGTACCGGTACGGGATACATATTGCGGGACGGCAAATCATTCGCAGGTACCTGGGTGAGAGAAAGCGCAGAGACAGGTACCAGTTGGACTGGAGCAGATGGTGAGCCAATTCTGTTATCGCCAGGCCAGATTTGGGTAGCACTAGTGCAAAATGACCCCGAATTCATAACTGCGAGCGCGAGTCCTTCTCCAACAAAGTAGGATGAACCCCTAGCTGTTTGCGGATGTAAACAGTCTGAAGATATGGGAGATTGTTGATGTCGCAAGAAACTGGAACG
>WLMW01000061.1 GCA_009700025.1 Actinomycetota bacterium | reverse complement strand
GAATGGCTAGATCGCGGAGCTGTTGTTGATGCTGGCGAAAACGGCAACGTTGGTCTCATTGGAATGTATGTCGCACCATGGATGGCTGCAAAGTATCCAGACATTACAGATTCAAAGAACCTCAACAAGTATGCAGATCTATTTAAAACTGCAGACTCAGGTGGCAAGGGTGCTTGGTTTGAAGGCCCCGCCGGATACACAACGATCGGTGAAAAAATGGTCTCTGCCAATAAGCTGAACTTCAAAGTTATCTTCTCTGGTTCAGAGGCAGCGTTAGTTGATGGCTTCTTAAAGGCCGAAGCCAATAAGACACCATTTATTGGTTATGCATGGCAACCTTGGACGCTTTTTGCCAAGATTCCAAACCTTGAAACTGGACATGTGAAATTCCCAGCCAATGATTGGACTGATCCAGCGGCAGCAAGTGGACTCACCGACTACCCATCATCGCCTCTTATGAAATTAATTTCTAAGAATCTAAACGATGCCAATGATCCATTTACTACACTTGTTAAGAACTTCAAGTGGACCAATGATGATCAAAACAGTGTCGCAGCCGACCTAGAAGGTGGAATGACTGCAGAAGAGGCGGCCCAGAAGTGGATCGATGCTCATGCCGATATTGTTTCCGGATGGATCGGTAAGTAACAGATAAGTTAATAGCAACGCCCTTACTTGATGAGAAATCATTGAGTAAGGGCGTTGTTTTTTAGTAGAGTAAGCCGCATGAGCGCGCAGTTTGAATACATCATTGTGGGTGGTGGTTCGGCGGGAAGCGCGCTAGCTAACCGCTTGAGTGAAAATCCTGAACACAAAGTTTTAGTACTAGAAGCCGGTCGGCGAGACTACAAATGGGATGTATTTATCCATATGCCTGCTGCGTTGGCATTTCCTATCGGAAGCAAATATTACGACTGGATGTATGAATCTGAGCCAGAGCCATTTATGAATAATCGTCGCATCTATCATGCGCGTGGAAAAGTTTTAGGTGGTTCATCATCTATTAATGGGCAGATTTGGCAGCGCGGAAACCCTTTAGATTACGAACGTTGGTCAAAAGATCCTGGAATGAGTACCTGGGATTTTGCGCACTGCCTTCCATATTTTAAAAAGATGGAGAACTGTTTAGCGGACCCAAACAATGTATTTCGTGGAAATAATGGCCCACTCAAATTAGAGCGTGGACCCGTTAAGGGACCACTCTTTGCTGCATTCTTTAAAGCAACCGAGCAAGCTGGCTACCCACGCACAGATGATGTTAATGGTTTTAGACAAGAAGGCTTTGCCGCTTTTGATCGAAATGTATATCGGGGCCGAAGGTTGAGTGCGGCACGTGCCTATCTTTATCCCGTCATGAAACGAAAAAATTTAACCGTTAAGACAAGAGCGCACGTCACCAAAGTAATTTTTGAAGGAAAAACGGCAAAAGGTGTAGAAGTTCTCATCAGAGGAAAGAAGCAGATATTCACTACGAAAGAAGTAATTTTGTGTGGTGGCTCAATAAACACTCCACAGATTTTACAGCTTTCGGGAATTGGTAATGAAAAGGATTTAACTCCGCTTGGCATAGAAATGGTCCACCACTTACCTGGTGTGGGTGCAAACTTGCAAGACCATCTTGAGGTTTACGTACAGTACAAATGTAAGTTACCGGTCACACAACAGCCAATCACTCAATTTTGGCGTAGACCATTCATTGGTGCCGCTTGGTTGTTTTTTAGGAAGGGCCCAGGAGCGACAAATCAGTTTGAAGCTGGTGGCTTTACACGTAGTAATGAGGATGTTTTATATCCGAATTTAATGTTTCACTTTTTGCCTTTGGCCATTCGCTATGACGGTTCGGGGGATACTCGTGGGCATGGCTATCAGGTCCATGTAGGCCCAATGTATTCAGATGCCAGAGGGTGGCTCAAAATTAAAAGTGCTGATCCTTTTGAAAAACCTGCTATCCAGTTTAATTATTTATCAACAGATCAAGATCGTCGCGAATGGATAGAGGCCGTAAAGGTTGCCCGCAATATTTTGACTCAACCAGCAATGAACGATTTCAATGCCGGTGAATCATCGCCCGGTGCAGCAGTGACCACTGATGACGAGATTTTAGATTGGGTACGCAAAGATGCTGAAACAGCTTTGCATCCATCTTGCACGGCCAAGATGGGAACCGATGAAATGTCGGTAGTTGATCCCATGTCGATGAAAGTTCATGGTGTAGAAGGTTTGCGAGTCTGTGATGCATCGGTATTTCCTTATGTTACGAATGGAAATATCTACGCACCCGTCATGATGGTTGCAGAAAAGGCAGCAGATTTAATCTTGGGTAACCAACCATTGCCTCCACAAGATACAGATTTCTATCGACATGCCAAGTGACGAGATAGCACCGTCGGCTATTGCCAAAGTAAAAGTTCAAAAAACAGATTCAATAGCTCCATCCTCAGACTCTGTCGTTGTAGAAGAACCGCTAGAGATTCGTATCAAGCGTGGTGAGAGTGAAGAGCAACTCGGAATCACGATGCGCACACCTGGAAATGATTTAGAGCTCGCTGCAGGTTTCTTATGGGGCGAAGGTTTCTTGAAAAATGCCGATGAATTGTTAAGCGTGAAAGTCTGTGCCGATAAATCTTTATCCCTTAGGCAACGCGCAAATGTTGTCATCGCAGAGGTTCGCGGTGATGCCGAAGAATCTGTAAGAGTCCTAGAACGAAGATTCACCATTACTTCGGCCTGCGGAGTCTGTGGATCAACAAATATCAGCGACTTACACAAGCGTGGGGTTAGTTCTGTGAGTGGAACAACCCACAGCAATCATGACTTAGCAAGTATGGCTTTATTACTTGATGGCCGACAACGGATTTTTGAAAAAACAGGTGGTCTGCACGCTGCATTATTGATTAATCCAGCAGGGGAGCCCGTCTGGGTAAGAGAAGACGTTGGCAGACATAACGCCGTTGATAAAGTTATAGGGGCAGCTTTGATGGCGGGAAATATTCCTCTATCCAATTGGACGTTAGTTGTTTCAGGTCGCATTGGCTATGAATTAGTGCAAAAATCTATCTGTGCTGGAGTTTCAGCAATTGTCGGGGTAAGCGCGCCAACATCCCTTGCTATTGAATTAGCTGCAGATTTCAACTTAACTTTGCTGGCGTTTGCCCGAAAAGGCGTAGCAAAGCAATATGCACCATTTGTTAATTTGTCAGAGAGCAAGGAATGAAATGAGTAATTTTAAGCATCCACTTGATCCCCTCAGCGGAGAGGAGCAAGCCGAGATAGTTGCCCATGCCCGGCGAGTTTGGCAGCTTGGTGATCACCATCTCTTTGCGATGCTGCAATTAGAAGAGCCTGAAAAATCATTTATTAAATCCTTCAAACAAGGTGATGCATTCGAACGATATGCGCGGGTAACAATTTGGGATCGCAAACTTGCCATAGTTAGCGAAGGGGTTATCTCAACAATAGGTGATGTAAAAAGTTGGAAAATAATTCCTGGTGCTAAATCACCTGTATTGGGTCTTGAATCAGAGGTTGCAATCACAGTTGCGCGTGAAGATTCTGGAGTTATTAAAGCACTAGCAAAGCGTGGGATAACTGACGTCTCCACGGTACATATGGAGACTTGGCCAATCGGTGCACAGATTCCCAAGCATTTGGATGATGGTCGCCGTCTAATTTGGACGCCAATGTGGCATCAACCAACTCCCGATGCAAATTTTTACGCCCACCCCATTAATGGTTTGCATGCAATAGTAGATATCGATGCCCAGGTAGTTGTTGCAATTGAAGATGATGACAATATTCCGATTCCTCAAACTCCTGGACCTTATCGAGAATCTCAAACCGGGGGATCAATAAAACTCAAAGAGCTCATGATTCATCAACCCGATGGTGCATCTTTTGACCTTGCAGGCTGGAAGATAAATTGGGAGCGCTGGAACTTTAGAATTGGCTTTGACCAGCGTGAGGGTTTAGTCATTCATGATGTTCGATTTAAGGATGAGGCAAGTGAGCGGACTATTGCTCACCGCTTATCTATTGCCGAGCTCGTCATTCCTTACGGTGATCCAAGTCAAGGCGCATATCGGAAAAATGCTTTTGATACCGGCGAGTTCGGATTAGGTAACTTTACTAACTCATTGACTCTGGGCTGTGATTGTTTGGGAGAGATTACCTATTTAGATGCAAGTGTTACTGAAGGCGATGGCACGGTTAGAACCATTAAAAATGCAATCTGTATGCATGAAGAAGATCATGGAATTTTGTGGAAGCACGTTGATGTTGATGGACACACCGAAGTACGCCGTGGTCGCAGATTCGTAGCTTCATCCATAGTCACAGTCAATAACTATGAATATGGATACTTTTGGTACTTCTATCAAGATGGCTCAATTGAGTTTGAAGCTAAGTTAACTGGAATAGTTTTAACCCTGGCGGATACACCGGGCAAGGACCATCCATCTGCAACGGAAATAGAGCCTGGATTGTGGGCTCCGTATCACCAACATATTTTGTGCGCGCGCTTAGACCTAGATATAGATGGGCCGCAGAACAGTGTTGTCGAAGTTGAATCCTTCGCCCACCCAATAGGAGAGAAAAATCCTTACGGTGGCGCTTATGAGACTCGTGAAACTATTTTAGAAAATGAGAATAATGCACAGCGGTTAATTGATCCTATGACCAGCAGGTTTTGGAAAGTCATTAACCCGAATAAGAAAAATCATGTTGGTGGACACGTCGGTTACAAACTGATTCCGGGACACACAACTTTCCCATTAGCTCATGAAGAATCAGTCCTCGGCAAACGTGCAGGTTTTATGTATAAGCACTTATGGGTGACGCCTAATAAAGAAGAAGAGCGCTACCCTGCAGGGGACTATCCATTTCAACATGAAGGTGGAGCTGGATTGCCCGAATGGACATCTGCCAATCGTTCTACTGAAAATACTGATGTTGTACTGTGGTATGTATTCGGCACCAATCACATCCCGCGCACAGAGGACTGGCCGGTCATGCCGGTAGAACGCACTGGTTTCCATTTAAAACCGAGCGGATTCTTTAGACGCAGTCCTGCGATGGATGTTGCAGCATCTGAATCTGTTGAACAACAGTGCCATTGATTAAATTACGGGCATTTGCAAAGGCGGCACATTTTGGCCCCACGATGCTCATCACTGCAATCTCCTTTCTTTTGGCCACTCGATTATGGTGGGAAGGCCCAGCGTATGTAATTGCGGTGACGGTATTTTTGGGGCAGCTAGTCATTGGCTGGAGCAATGATATTTATGATTACGAAGACGATGTAAAACATAATCG
>WLMW01000060.1 GCA_009700025.1 Actinomycetota bacterium | reverse complement strand
GTGCATTGATTTTTGACTCGGTCTATGACAGCTATCGTGGAGTTGTTACGTATGTCCGCGTGATTGATGGACACCTTTCACCCCGTGAGCAGATTCAAATGTTTTCAACTGGTGTTCGACATGAAGCTCTCGAGGTCGGCGTGATTTCCCCCGAACCGATTGCATCTAAGGGCTTAGGTGTGGGTGAAGTAGGTTATTTGATTACAGGCGTAAAAGATGTACGTCAATCACGAGTAGGCGACACAATCACGAGCTTTAATAACCCTACCAAGCAGGCTTTAGCTGGATATAAAGATCCCAAGCCAATGGTTTTTTCAGGTCTTTTCCCGCTAGATGGAGCCGATTTCCCAGTTTTGCGTGAAGCGCTCGATAAGTTGCAGTTAAATGATGCCGCATTAGTTTATGAGCCAGAAAGCTCTGCAGCTCTCGGCTTTGGTTTCCGATGTGGCTTCCTTGGTCTCTTGCATATGGAAATCGTGCGCGAACGTTTAGAGCGTGAACATAAATTGAACTTAATTTCGACAGCTCCCAATGTTGTTTATAACGTAACCATGGATGATGGAAAAGAAGTTCGAGTCACTAATCCTTCTGAGTTTCCGGATGGAAAAGTTGCAATTGTGAAAGAGCCAATTGTGAAGTCTACGATTCTTGCACCATCTGAATTTATCGGAACCATCATGGAGCTTTGCCAAGAGCGTCGAGGTGTATTACTAGGGATGGACTACATTTCTGAAGATCGTGTGGAAATTCGATATGATCTTCCTTTAGCTGAAATCGTTTTTGATTTCTTTGATCAACTGAAATCTCGTACCAAGGGCTATGCATCCTTGGATTATGAAGAAAAGGGCGACGCCGAAGGCAAATTAGTAAAAGTTGATATTTTGCTTCAAGGCGAACCAGTTGATGCCTTTAGTGCAGTAGTTCACCGTGACAAGGCTTATGCATATGGCGTCATGATGACTGGAAAACTTCGCGAACTTATTCCTCGCCAACAGTTTGAAGTACCGATTCAAGCTGCGATTGGATCACGCATTATTGCGCGCGAAAGCATCCGGGCAATCCGTAAAGATGTTTTAGCTAAATGTTATGGTGGAGATATTTCACGTAAGCGTAAACTTCTTGAAAAGCAAAAAGAGGGTAAGAAGCGCATGAAAATGGTGGGTCGAGTCGAAGTCCCACAGGAGGCCTTCGTGGCTGCTCTTGCAACGGATGCAGATATTGAAAAGGTCAAAGCGGCTCGAAAGCTATAACGATGACACTTTCGTTTTATGTTCATATCCCGTACTGCATAAAGCGTTGCGGCTACTGTGACTTCAATACTTATACGCCAAGTGAGCTACAAGATGGTGCCACGCTTGAAATCGTGAGCAATGACTATATTGATGCTGTTTTAAAAGAGTTAGAGGCAGCGCCATTGGATGAAGTCCCCACGATTTTCTTTGGGGGAGGAACGCCTTCGCTTTTGCCAGCCGATGATTTAGGAAGAGTTATTTCAGCAATTAAACACCGCAACGGCTTGAGTGCTGATTGTGAAATTACGCTAGAGGCCAACCCAGATTCAGTAAATAATGAGAAATTGAAACGTTATATTGAAGTGGGATTTAATCGAATTTCATTTGGAATGCAATCAGCAAAACCACATGTTTTAGCTGCGCTAGATCGAACACATAATCCAGACAATGTTAAAAAGGCTGTCGATATGGCACGGGCCGCAGGGTTTAAGAGTATAAGCGTTGACTTAATTTATGGTACCCCTGGTGAGTCACTCGATGATTGGCGAGACACCGTTACTTCCGCTTTGTCATTAGATATCGACCATATCAGCGCCTATGCCCTGATTGTTGAAACAGGTACTAAATTAGCTGCCCAAATTAAACGTGGAGATTTAACGATGCCTGACGATGACATCATGGCTGATATGTACTTACTCGTTGATCAATTGTGTGAAGCCAAAGGTTTTTCTTGGTACGAGCTTTCTAACTGGTCAAAACCAGACCACCAATGTCTGCACAATATTGCATACTGGCAAAATAAGAACTGGTGGGGCTTAGGTCCGGGCGCACATTCACATGTTGATGGGAAGCGTTTTTGGAATGTTAAACACCCGACGGCTTATAAAGAAAAGCTCTTTAGTAAGGCATCTCCCATTCATGAAAGCGAAACCTTGACGCAGTCTCAGATAGATGTTGAATCGATTATGTTAAGCATTCGAATGCGTGCCGGGTTAGAAGTTGCAAAACTAACATCGGCTCAAGTGGAGCAATTGCAGGTGTTCAGCGATAGTGGCTTCTTAATGACCCAAGGAAATCACATAGTTTTAACCCCAACCGGGCGCTTGATTGCAGATCGAATCGTGCGCGAAATAACTATCTAGTATCCTTGCCAACACTATGTCATCTCGCCGTTTAGAAATCCTTCGTGCAATTGTTGACGAATACGTCGCAACGCAAGAGCCAGTTGGATCAAAATCCATTGCCGAACGCCACGGTTTAGGAATATCGCCTGCCACGATTCGAAATGAGATGGCTGTTTTAGAAGAAGAGGGTTTGATTACACAACCCCACACAAGCGCTGGGCGAATCCCGACCGATCGTGGATATAGAGTCTTCGTAGACAAACTTGCCGAAGTTAAACCCTTGTCTAACGCTGAACGTCGTGCGATAGAGAGTTTTTTGGAAGGCGCATTAGATCTAGATGATGTTGTGATGCGTACTGTACGTTTGTTGGCAGATGTCACTAAACAAGTTGCAGTTGTGCAGTACCCGTCCATGGTGAAATCGCGAGTACGCCATATCGAGTTAGTGTCATTGACCCCGGCACGATTGATGATTGTTCTCATTACAGACGCTGGTGGAATTGAACAGCGTATTGTTGAGTTAACTCAGGATGTCTCTGAAAATTTCCTTCACACATTACGAACTCAGTTCAATTCGGCGATGATGGGACATCGCCTGCCTGAAGTAGCAGATCGCATAAGTGGCATCCTTGAGAGTTATTCAGTGCGTGAACGAAAAGATGTAGCGATTGTGATGTCCTCTGTCATTGAAATGGCAATGGATCGCCATGAAGAAAAGATTGTTTTGGCAGGAACGGCTAATTTGGCGCGGTTCCAAGAGGATTTTTCAACTAATATGCATCCAGTGCTTGAGGCCCTCGAGGAGCAGGTAGTTTTACTTAGACTTTTAGGGGATGCGAGTCAGAGCGTCAAAGTCCGTATTGGAAATGAACAGAGCGATATAAACCTTCGGACCACCTCGCTTGTCGCAGTTGGATATGGATCAGAAGATATGCCTTTGGGTGCACTAGGAGTTATTGGGCCTACACGTATGGATTACGCAGGATCGATGGCAGCTGTATCTGCAGTTGCTCGCTATGTTGGACGATTTATCAATGAGGGTGCATAAGTGAGTGATTTTTACGAAACGCTAGGTGTTTCAAGAGAAGCATCGGCTGATGAGATTAAGCGTTCATATCGCAAATTAGCCCGTGAACTCCATCCGGATGTTAACCCAGATCCGGAAGTTCAAGATAAATTTAAAGAGATCACTGCAGCTTATGAAACTCTCAGTGACCCCAAGAAACGACAAAACTATGACATGGGCGGCAGTAATTTCGGCGGAGCTAATTTCGGTGGTGGCTTTAGCGACATTATGGATGCATTTTTTGGTGGTGGCGGTTCTCGCGGGCCTCGCCCACGCATGCGCGCCGGGCAAGATTCACTCATTCGTATTCAAGTTGATTTGCATGAAGCGTGCTTCGGAGTTGAGCGAGATATCAGTGTTGAAAGTGCTGTCGTATGTCCAAAATGTTCGGGAAGTGGTTGCATAGATGGCGGCCAACCTTCTGTGTGCGCAGTGTGTAAGGGCCGCGGCGAAACCCAACAAGTAGTTCGATCCGTCATCGGTCAAGTAATGACATCGAGACCTTGCGGACCTTGCTCTGGCTATGGAAGTGTGATTGCAAACCCTTGTAGAGAATGTGCGGGGGAGGGGAGAGTACGTGCACGCCAAGATATTCATGTGAAAATTCCTGCAGGAGTCGAAACTGGAAATCGAATTCAACTTTCTGGTCGCGGAGAAGTTGGTCATGGTGGTGGACCAGCTGGAGACGTATATGTTGAAATAGTTGAAACTGAACATGAGTACCTCATTCGCGAGAGAGATACTCTGCACATGTCACTTGCGGTTTCTATGACTTCAGCTGCCATTGGAACAACAGTAAGTGTTGAATCTTTAGATGGCCCAGTAGATGTACATATTAAAGCTGGAACACAAAGCGGTACGCCGGTAGCAATAAAAGGCAAGGGAATGACACGACTTCGCCATGGTGGACGTGGAGACCTCATCGTTCATATTGAAGTTGCTACACCTACAAAGTTGAACCGTGAGGAAGAGGATTTACTTAAGAAATTCGCTGAGCTCCGTGGAGAAAAATCTGGTGACGCCCATGTCAAGGGCCACGACGGTGGCATCTTTTCCAAGATAAAAGGCGCGTTTTCTAAATAATGTTAACCCTATTCTTTGTCGAGGATTTACCCATTCAGATTGGTCAAATCTATGAGTTCGATAATGAGGATGCACAGCACGCTGTCCGTGTTTTACGCATGTCTGCAGGTGAGATTTTCATGCTTGCCGATGGAACAGGTGCATGGAGCCAAGTAAAAGCCTTTGCAGTGAAGAAGAAATCGATTGAAGTCGAAGTAATGATGAGTGGATTTCAAGAAGCTCTCCCAACAACCATCACCGTTGTTCAAGCACTACCTAAGAGTGATCGCTCCAAAGAAGCAATTGAACTTTTGACAGAGGCGGGTGTCGATCGAATTGTGCCGTGGGCGGCAGCTCGCAGTATTGGAAAAGGTTCGGATAAATTCGCAGTCACTGCCCGTGAAGCGAGCAAGCAATCACGCAGACTAAGAATTCCAGAGGTAACGGATGTTGCTACAACGGAGCAAATCTGTGAGGCAATCAAGTTAAGTGATCTAGCTTTAGTTTTCCATGAGAGCGCCGCTGTCAAACTTAGTGATTGCGTTTCTTCACATAATGTCGCGCACTTACTTATCATCATTGGCCCTGAAGGTGGAATCACCCAAAGCGAGCTTGATGCTTTTACTAGCGCTGGTGCAAAAGTGGCGTTAATGGGTCGACCAATTCTGCGTTCGGCACATGCTGGAATCGCTGCAGTCGCCGCAGTTTCTGCACTTTTGAAGGTATGGTAATTGCATGGCCCTGGATTTAAACTGCATCTTTTGTAAAATAGTCACTGGTGATATTCCAGCGCAGATTGTTTACCGCAGTGACAATGTTGTTGCTTTTGACGACATAACTCCACAAGCACCAACTCATGTTTTGATAATCCCGACGATCCACGTAGAAAATATTGGTGACTTGGCGCAATTGTCGCCAACCATCACCGCAGACCTATTTTCTGTCGCCAAGCAGATAGCTGCCGAAAGAGGTCTTTCAGGCTTTAGAAATGTGCTCAATACCGGCGAAGAAGCTGGCCAGAGCGTTTTTCACGCTCACTTACATCTGATTGGCGGCCGTTCACTGGCATGGCCACCGGGTTAAAGATAGATTAAGCCCCACATGGAGCGCACATTAATTACGGTACCTATCGCGATCCCTATGGTCGCACTCATTGGTCCACATGATGACAACCTCAGAGCTGTTGAAGCGGCCTTTCCATCTGTCAATATCACTGTTCGAGGAAATGAAATTACTCTTCGCGGACCACATAGTGACTGTGCAAACTTAGAAAATCTCTTTGCCGAGCTAATGGTTGTCATTCGCTCCGGAAATAACTTAACTGTAGAAGCCGTCAATAGATCAATTGCAATGTTAGAAAAAACTCCAGTTGATCATCCAGCAGAAGTTCTATCCCTAAATATTCTGAGTAATCGCGGTCGAACTATACGTCCGAAGACAGCCAATCAAAAAAGATATGTAGATGCTATCGAGGATCACACAATCACGTTTGGAATTGGACCAGCAGGAACTGGAAAAACTTATTTAGCAATGGCGATGGCCATATCTGCCCTGCAGAGTAAGCGCGTAAACCGAATAATCTTGACTAGACCTGCGGTAGAAGCTGGTGAGCATTTAGGATTTTTGCCAGGAACATTGAGTGAAAAAATTGATCCTTACTTGCGCCCATTATTTGATGCACTCCATGACATGATAGATATCGAAACGGTCCCGCGTTTAATGCAGTCAGGGGTTATCGAAGTCGCGCCACTTGCATATATGCGCGGACGCTCTCTCAACGATGCTTTTATTATTCTGGATGAAGCTCAGAACACGACACCCGAGCAGATGAAGATGTTTTTAACCCGTCTTGGATTCGGCTCGAAGATGGTTATTACTGGCGACGTTACACAAGTGGATTTACCTAATGGTCAACACTCTGGCCTGCGCGTTGTCCGAGATATTTTGGGCAACATAGATGACATAGCTTTTCTTGAATTGACTGCCGAAGACGTTGTTCGACACAGATTAATCGGAGACATTGTTAAGGCTTATGATAATTTTGATGAGCAGCGCCAAGCTCTACGTCCGATTCGGCAATAAATGAGCATCGAAGTAACAAACTCTTCCGGACGATTGGTGCCAAGCAGTGAAGTAACT
>WLMW01000006.1 GCA_009700025.1 Actinomycetota bacterium | reverse complement strand
GTCATCGCAGTAACGATGTTGTAATCGATACCTGATGTCCATACACCTTGGAACTTACCTGGAACTAGCAATTGGTTGGCAAGAGTTCCGCCTGTTGCCCAATCCCAGTTAGTAAATACCTCTTTTGTAATCTTGATGTCTTTGTACTTCTTCATTTCAGCCTTGAATCCAGTGTCACGATCTGTATCTGCACCAGCACCTGAAGCGCCACGCATGTAAAGAACGTTACCCTTGAAATTCATTGCCTTTGCAAGTGCAGCAGCACCTACGCGACCATATGCAACCTGATCATTTGCTACCAGTGTTGTATCTGGAGCTGTAATTGCATTATCGACCGCAATGACCTTGATGCCAGCATCTGTTGCTTCTTTAATCGCTGCGTTGTTTGCTGCAGGATCTCCAGAGTTAACGATGATTGCATCCATGCCCTGTGTCTTCAAGGTACGGATATCAGCTGATTGACCAGCTGCATCTGTATTACGTGAAAGAACCGTTACGTTTGCAACTTTGCCAGAGAGCGTTGCCTCAGCCTTAATTGCGCACACCATAGTTTCACGCCATGAGTTTCCTGCCCAGCTGTTGCTTACGCCGATTTTATAGTTATCAGCTTGGGCTGGAACAGCAAATACAGATACACCTAATGCGAGTGTAACTGTGGCAGAAACTGCCATTGCAGTTTTAATTCGCTTTGAAATTAGTTTCATTGCATTCCTTCCGATTGTCGAATGACTCTTGAGTAAAATCCTCAACCTTTCAGTGAAAGATTTCAACCTCATTTGTCCTTTTCTTGCTAATTGATACCAAATTGATACAAACCGACTCATAATGTGAGCCGACTTGTCTCATCTCGAATAGCTAGCTAGCACCCCCCTTACGAAGCATTTGATCCAGTTAGTCGAGAAGATAGGCGCCGAGCATGTTCGGCATAGGCGGCATCAAAGAGGCGCTTGCTTTCAACTTCGCCTACAACTGCCGAGCTAGTTAAAACTTGTGGGGTATATCCACTTGCAAATAATTTTTCTGCAACCTGAACTTTTATTTCATTGACGATTGCAATCGCAGTCATTGTTGAACCTGGACCAATTGGTGTTTGCATTCCAGGAATTTCAACAAGTGCATCTCCCAGTGGAACCATCAAATCGATTACTAAATCTGCGTTATCAGAAAGTGTTGTTCCCGAAGAATGATTAGCGCTGCCCGCTTTATTACTTGCCATAGATGTCACAGCAATTACTTTTATTCCGCGCTTTCTTGCACCCATTGCCATTTCAATTGGCACGGCCGTTTTTCCACCAACACTAAAAATGATAAGAATGTCATTCTTATGAAACTGCCAGTTTTTTAGAATCTCATCTGCAAAGCCTTCGACGCGCTCGATGAACATGGCTTGGCGTTGCCCATTTGATCCGACCACTTGGGTGTGAAAAGTCATGGATAGCTCGGCCATGGGATTAAATCCTGCATACGAGCCATAGCGTGGAAACATTTCCTCCACTGGAATTCTGGAATGTCCCGTTCCAAACAAGTGAACTACGCCGTCATTTAAAATTGAATCTGCGCACCATTGTGCTGCAGTACTTATATTTGCACCTTGCTGATCCATTAAATTCTGAAGCAATTGAAGGGCTTTAGTGCTCCAAAGACCAGCGAGTGAGGAACTCATGTGTGGCAAACACCCCTTCAGTTTGATCTACGTGAACTGGTACCCTTGCTGAATGAACAGAATGTCTATACCAATTTTGATGCCAAGGTAGTGCCTTCGTGAAGACAAGTCAAGGCATACGACGCGAGAAGTCGGGGCTTCGCTACCAAGAAATTGAGGCATGGCTGCGAGAAATCATCCTTAACGGACGCCCTGGTGAAGTAATCCCATCGGAAGTTGAAATTGCCGCCAGTTTTGAAGTGAGTCGGATGACGGCCCGTCAAGCGGTACTTAATTTAATGCGTGAAGGGCTTGTTGATCGCCGCCGCGGAGCCGGAACATTTATCGCAGATAACCCCTTGCACAGAAGAGAGGGTGTTCTTCTTTCATTTACTGAAGATATGAAGCGACGTGGCTTGAGGCCATCTTCTGAGTTAATTTCTGCCAGAAAAGAGATTGCACGACCTCCAGATCTAAAAATGTTGAACCTCAAAGATCCATCAACCGTGATTGTCATCAAGAGATTACGTTTAGCTGATGGAACCCCATTGGCCCTGGAAAAAGTGGTGCTCACAACAAAATGTCAGAAGGTTTTGGAAGAAGATTTAACTTTAGGCTCTCTCCATGATGCATTGCGAAAAAATGGAATCCAACCAACATTGGCAAGTGGGTGGCTCAAGGCCAGATTAGCTACAACGCAAGAAGCAAATCAGTTGGATTTGCCGACTAAGTCACCTTTATTAGTTGAAACCCGTGTTATCGAGGACCAGTTTGGAATACCAATCGAGCACACTGAAACCGCTTATGCGGCAAACCGTTATGTTGTCGATATTAAACTTAACTGCGCTCCTGCTGTAATCGCACCATATAGTGCAGCGCCAATAGAGCCAGCATAAAAACCTAAACTTGCCGGAACAATATTTATATCACTTACTGCATATAGATGGGCACGCTCGTGCATAGCAGAACGAATTTCATTGAGCAGAATGTCACCAGATTGGGCAACACCACCGCCAATAATTATTGTGTCTGGAGCAAGAACAACCATAATATTTGTTAACGTGATTGCGATCCAGTAAGCCACTTCTTTGAAAGCGGCTAGAGCTTTTTCATCACCAGCAACTGCATTTTTGTATGCTTCTTCGGCTGTTTTTGTTCCGGCAAGTTTTGCAATGGCAGAAGAGTTAGTCAGAGGTTCTGCACATCCCCGTGCCCCACATCCACAAATTGGACCATCAAACTTAATAATCTGATGGGCAATCTCACCTGCTGCCCCATTAGCGCCTAACTGAATCTTGCCGTCGATTACAACTCCGCCACCTACCCCCGTGCCTATAACAAGGCAAGCCACAATTTTTTTCCCTTGAGCCGCGCCCATAATCGCTTCACCTAAAGTAAATGCTCTTGCATCATTGATGATTGCGGTAGGTAAGTTTGTTGCACTTCTTATGGGTTCTAGCGCCTGAAACCCACGCCAGGCACCAGGCAAATTGGGAAACAACTCGATAGTTCCATCGGCATTAAAAAGACCAGGAACCGCAACGCCTACTCCACTTAAATCAGAAAATTCCCGCTGCTTTTTAGCGGCGATCTCTGCCAGCTTTGAAACAACATGTGCCGGACCTTTGTCTGCTTGAGTGGGAACATCTTCTTCATTGATCACTTTCCAGGTGTTGCCAGTTTTTTCAATAACGGCAACTTTTATATTTGTGCCACCTAGATCCAGACCTAAGAATTTAGTCACGACCGAATCTTTCTACGAATTCATCAATCATCACAGCCGTGGTGGTTGCGCCGCTTCTTGATATTCCAGCGTCGAGATACTCCATGAGCGAATCCAAAGTGCGCACGCCGCCAGCACTTTTTATTTTAATGTGTGGACTAACGCTTGCCTTCATCAACTTAATATCTGCAATCGATGCACCACTTGGTGCATATCCGGTCGATGTCTTGACGTAATGAGCTCCTGCTGCCTCACTCAATTTACAAGCAATCACTTTTTCTTCATCGGTAAGATAGGCATTTTCCAGAATTACTTTCACAGTGTGTCCTGCAGCAGCATCAACTACCGCCTTAATGTCGGCTTGTACTTCTGCATGCAGGCCTGACTTTAGATGACCAATATTGATGACCATATCTATCTCAGTTGCACCATCGGTAACGGCTTGCTTAGTTTCAAAAACTTTAACTTCGGTTGTACTAGATCCATGGGGAAAGCCCACAACTGTTCCGACCAAGACATCTGTGCCTCTTAATAAATCCGCGCAGAACTTCACATCAGATGGCTTACAACAAACCGATGCAACATCGTATTTTTTAGCAATCTCACAGCCAGCCTTCACTTCTTCGCGAGTCATTTCTGGCTTTAACAGTGAATGATCAATCGTTTTTGCAATGATCTTGGCAGTGTACTTTGGATGTGGCATTTTTGTCCTTTTCTTTGGCTAGAGATATTTTATTAAACCCCGGAGTTGACTGACCAACCCCCATCGATTTCGATAATTTGACCAGTAACTCCTTGATTCTCAATTAAATAAACATAGGCAGCAGCAACCTGGTCTGCCGAAAGTTGATGGGGTGCAAAGGGTTGCTTTCGCTTTGTGAAATCTGCGATTTCAGGGTTTTGGGCAGCACGAGCAGCCATCGGTGTTGCGACAAGGCTGGGTGCAACTGCATTAACTCTAATTGAATCTGCTATGTAGGCGGCGGAAAGGGTTTTAACAAGAGTGTTAATGCCACCTTTTGCAACTGCATAAGCATGAGTTCTAAAAAATTCAGGTGACGGCGATGTGGCGAGTACAGAAGAAGTCAGAATTAACGATCCACCACCATGATCCTTGAAATATTTAATAGCTTCTCTGGCAGTCATAAAAGCCGTCGTTAAATTTAGCTCTAACGTCTGATCCCATGCCGATTTTGAAATATCTTCAATTGCTCCATCACCAAAACTACGACCAGATCCACCCACAATTGATACTGCGTGATCCATTCCACCCAGCTGATTAATCGCTTGTTTAAATGCGTCCGTGATTAGCTCTTCATCTCTAATGTCTATTGCTGAGTAACCCACTACCTGCGGAAATTGGGCTGATAAAGACTTACAGTCTTGCTCTTCTCCGCCAACAAGATAAATGGAGTAATCCACATAAGAAAGTTTCGCCACCAATGCAGCTGCGATTCCCCTGCTGCCAGTAATCAGAACTTTCTTACCCATATTTTTATTATAACTCAGGCTACATGAGTTGTCTATACAATTGGTAACAACTGCCTATGAATTATTTTTCGATTCCAGGATCGCTCGTTGAAAATCTTTCACTCGATTTGCAACATCACTGACGCCGCCAGAAGTAAGTGGTCCGCCTAATCCAAATCCCGAAATTCCTGCTTTAACCCACGAACCTACATCTGCCAAAGCTACTCCTCCGGTTGCCATCCAAGTGTTTCCAGGGAAGGGATCGCGGACTGATTTGAGGAAATTAACTCCAAGACTTGATGCAGGGAAAAATTTTAGGATATCTGCCCCATAGCGCAGTGCATCTGCGATTTCAGTTGGAGTTGCAACTCCTGGGACTGAAACTAAACCGGCATTCTTTGTCGCGTTAATTACTTCTTCTGATGTGTGAGGCGAGATAACAATCTTCGCACCAGCTTTCTTTCCATTTTCAACATCTAACTTACTCATGGCCGTGCCAAGGGCGATCTCTATATTGTTTAAGCCAGAAAACTCCTCAATTAAATCGAATACTCCCGGAGTAGTAGTGGTGAACTCAATCAATTCAACACCGGCATCTACAAAGGCTTGGGCAAATTTTCGACCTTCATCAATTGAATTGCTGCGAATGATTGCAACTAAGCCAGAGGAAAAATCAATGCCGTTAATCATTTCTTTACTCATCAATTGCCTCGTGACGTTTCAGTTGATTGCATGTCTAATGTTAACGTCTTAGCTGGGTTATTAATAAAAACCTTATCTAACTGCGCCTGAGTAAATCCAAATTCAATCAACTTCTTGCTCCAACCGCTATATAACCATGCTAGCCCTGGAGAACCACCAAGGGAGCTCCATAAACTTCGCCTAGCTCCATCGGTGCCTAACATTATTTGGTCAATAAAACCCGCATCAATCATGGCTTTCATTAATAATGCACTAGGTGGAACGTCAAGATCGCTTTGTCGAAGCGATTGGTCGTATTCAACATTTACTCCACTAGAGAGGATTTCCTTGTGATAGCCAAAATCATTCTCTTTATCGGTGTGCGACAAAGTCACTTTATGAATTGGGACATGCAATTGATGGAATAAATCAATCTGTTCAAGCGCACCGATTCCGTGCTCGCAGTGAGACATAATTGGCGCACCGGTTATCTGATGCGCAATTGCTGCAGCCTCAAATAATTTTCTGTCCCGATCCTTGATTACATCCCCGGATGTGACAACTTTTAATTGTCCAGCTTTATATTCTGTACCTTCCATACCTATCTGTATATCTCTGACAAAAACTTGAGCAAGATCTTCTGCACACATAGTTTCTAATTCATCGGTTGGTAGGTAGTAGCGTTCAGTGTGTAATCCCGTTGTGGCAACAATATTCATGCCGGTAGCTTTGGAAATTCCAGCAAGCTTTATTGCCGAACGCCCTGAACCTGTTGGCATGCAATCGACCATAGTTTGCACACCATGGCTTTTACACAGTGCCACTTCCGCAATAGCCTCAGATTCCGATGGAAGATGAATATGTGGAAAATCTCTAGAAACTATTGGCGAATCAATGATGAGGTGTTCGTGCATATATGTAACACCTAATTGCTCAGAGGCAATATCACCTAAAACAGTTCGTACAATACGTGGCATTTAAATCTCCAAAACAGCGCCGGTTTTAGACAACCCATCACGAATTTTTGAAAAGTTGATTGATCTAACTTCCTTGTTGTCCTTGATAACAAGTGATGCAGTCACACCTGCTGCCACACCCATCGCCATGCATTGCGCCATTGATCGAATGCTGGCATGGGCATCATGCGTTGCTGAAAAACAGCGCCCAACAACCATTGTGTTAAGTGAATCCTTAACAATTAGTGATCTCAGCGGAATTCCCACTGCAGAGCCTTCTGGTAGGTACACCCAATTTGTTCCATCTCCACTGTGATGATCTTCGATAGGAGCACCGCATAATGCAACTTGATCATCGAACTGTCGAGCGGTCAAAACATCCGCTTTTTCTACGCGGTAATCACCATAAACTCTTCGGGTTTCTCGAACACCAATCAAAGTTGAAAAACCATATAGGGAAGAGTTTTCATACCCCGGCACTTTATCGACTAAAAAGCGAGCGTATTCAGTTGCCTGTGCTCGCCCAGCTATCTCAGATTCAGTAAGGAAAAACGGGTCATCCAAAACTGACTCCAATTCTCCATTTTCATTTTTGCGCACCGAATCCAACCTGGTCATTACGGTGGCAGTTGTGTTTGCTACCGGTGTGATGTGGTCAGATCCCTCACGCCTAGGAAGTGCATACCCAGCCTCAGTAGCCTCTTGCATTAATTCATGCAATCGATTCTTATCGATTTTCTCTCGCTCTGCAGCATTAACGTTAACCATTTTAAAAGTTGTTGTTAATGTCTGGGCGGGCGCAATATCGCCAGCTTTTTCATAACCAAATCCAGCAAAATGCGAAAGGTCAGCATCTCCTGTTGCATCAATGAAAAAGTCTGCTGTGACTACGCAACTTCCGGCGCGGGTAGCTAAAACTAACTCTCTCACCTGACCATCTTTAACAGTGACTTCTTGCAAGAGTGCATGAAGAAGTATTCTGGCACCTGATTGTTGCAGTAGAGATTCCCACACAACCTTTAGATGCTCAGGGTTATATGTCACCCCCGTGCCTGCGCCATAAGTATTAGGGCGCTCAATCATTGATCCATAACCAGATAGTCCAGCAACGACATCATCTGGAATTCCACCAACTATTTTTTTAGCATTCTCACCTGGGGTATAGAACCCATAAAACGTATCTAGGACAGCTGTGCTTGTTCCCCCAGCAAAAGGGAGGCGGTCAATGACAAGCACATTAGAACCCATGCGGGCGGCAGCTATTGCCGCAGATGCTCCCGCCGAACCTGCACCCATGACAATGACGTCAAAATGACCCAGCTGGCGAAAAGACATTGCTACCTCCTTTTTTTATAATAACACATATGTCTATACTTATCGTTAGACCTAACCTTCAGGAGGAATCGTGCAATCACGACGGATAACGATGCTTGGCACTGGCTTAATCGCAGATTTTTACACAATGACATTGCATGGCCAACGAAATCGAGATTTTGTATCAGTTGTTTATTCAAGATCGCAAGAACGCGGTGATGCTTTCGCACAGCGTTGGAACATTGCAAACGTCACGACAAGTCTTGAAGAGGCGATCAACCACCCTGACACAGATGTAGTAATTGTTGCTCTTCCAAATCATATGCATGAAGAGGCAATTACATTGGCTGCAAAAGCTGGCAAAGCGATTTTATGTACAAAGCCATTGGCAAGAAATGCAGAGGAAGCAAAACGAATTTTGGATACGGTAGAAAAAGCTGGAGTATTCGCTGGATACCTAGAAGATCTTTGCTACACACCAAAGACATTGAAGGCAGTTAAGAGCGTAGAAAGTGGCGCTGTTGGTGATGTTTTGTGGGTTCGTTCACGTGAAACTCACCCTGGCCCACATAGTGCGTGGTTCTGGGATGACAAACAAGCAGGCGGCGGTTGCATCATTGACTTGGGTTGTCACTGCATTGAAATCATTCGTAACTTTGTTGGCAAAGGCAATCGTCCAGTTGAAGTTCTATGTTGGAAAGACACTTTGGTACATCCAATTAACGCTGAAGACAATGCAATTGCGCTCATTAAGTTTGAATCTGGTGCCATAGGTCAATTTGAAGTCTCATGGACCTTCCGTGGAGGCATGGATCTTCGTGATGAAGTTGCCGGAACACATGGAACGATTTGGATGAACCACTTTTTGCGAACTGGTTTTGAAATGTTTACAGCTGCAGAGGGCAACTCCTATATCGCTGAAAAATCTGAAACTTCAACTGGTTGGCTATTTCCTGTTGGCGATGAAGTCGCCGAGCTTGGTTATGTTGACATGTTTACCGACATGTTTAATGCCATGGAATCAAATACAAAGCCGATGGAAAGCTTCTATGACGGTTACGTTGTCAATGCGATTATGGATGCCTGTTTCAAATCTGTTGAAATACATGGTTGGGCGCCTGTAGAACTGGATTGGCGAGGCGGAACAACTCCTCGAATCTCTAACACACCTACAATGTTTGAGGGACAAGTTGTGATTAAACAGGAAACCTTGCCTGATGGTCGTGTAAAGATGATTCTAAAGGACCCACAAACAAACGAGTTTAGCGATCGCGTTGTGGCAATCGTTAACTCTTAATTAACCGAATAAGTTCCTCAAGGGTCGCTACAGGCGCTCCCCCGCCCATGTTGGTATAGAAATCGCTGCGCATCACATCTTCTGTGTCCCAGAAGGAGTTCCAGAGCAAACTGAGTTTTCCTTCTGGGCCAAAGATCGACTTAGGAGCCGCTCTGTGCAACCTTTTTTCACCGCACAACTAATCTAGGAGGAATGATCAAATTGGGTTCAGCAATTTGCTTAGAAGAATCTATTTTTCGAATCGAATTACCCTCATCCCCCATAAGTACTTTAAGTGCCAGGGATGCTATTTCTGAGATATTTTGATCGAGGGATGAAAAGTTAAAGACTTTTGAAGTAGGACTATTATCAAATCCGGAAACAGGGATGTTTTTCTTTAAACTGGCTATCTCCATTTGAGCACCCAGTGCCAAAGTATCACTGGCGCAAACAATGGCATCAATGTCTGGGTGGCGAGATAACAAGCGCGCCGCTGATGCACGCGCACTTGCAATCGTTTCATCCCCAAGTTCACAGTAATCACGTGGAGATTTTTTAGCTTTGGAATCCCTTAGTTCAGCATAAGTCTGTGACCAACCGAGTAAGCGATCATCGGCAACGCTTTTAGGTTTAGTGGAGCTTGGATTAGTTGTTCTCCATCCTAAGAACCCAATTGTGCGATGACCAAGTTTCCAAAACATTTTTGTTGCATCCCGTGTTCCACTTGCGCCATCAACATCGACCCATGGGTAAGAGCTTGCAAATTCAGCCGAACTTCCCCATGGTCTACCGAAGCTTAGAAATGGAACATTTCTATCGATGAGGTATTTCAACCGAGGATCTGCTTCTACTGTAGAGGTTAAGAGAAATCCATCAACATCGCGAGAATTAATGAGTTTAGTTAACTTATCGACTTCGTTTTCACCTGGATCACATGTGTAAGTAAATACTTTGATGCCACGGATCTCAGAGGCCCTGACGAGCTCATATACAAATTCATCTTGAATGTATCCAGAATACAAACCATCTGAACCCTTGCCTACAGGAGCATTTGAGTCCACACGCACTGCAATTGATGATGATTTCTTAGACCGCAAACGACGCGCTGACAAATTGGGGGTGTAATTAAGTTTTTCAATGGCTGCTAAGACTTTCTTTGTAGTCTCTGGCTTTACTCTCTCTGGAAAATTGAGGACGTTAGAAACAGTTTGCAGGGAAACACCGGCTTCGCGTGCAACTGAAACGATTGATGCTCTGGTTTTATCCATGATCTAAAACCGTTATCCCTTGAGCATTTCACTAGTTACCTGGTTGTTAGACCCTATTACTAAGCCATGAGTAAGCAGCGACTGTCCAACCTTGAATAATTTGAGGTGGTTGTGCAATTCGATTTGTATTTGCACGTATTCCGCTTTCATCTTCAAATTGTACATCCTGAATAAAACGATTAACGAGATCATTTTCTGGCCAATCGCCGCGAAAAAACTCTGGATATCCCCCACAGGATTCAATTGCTTTTTTAATTCTATCTTGCACAAGCATGGATTCCTGCGTGAACCCTTGTTTAAGCAGACCGCGCGCAGTTAAGACACCATCAAATGGCCAAGCAGATCCGGTGTGATATCCACCAGGTCTATAGGATAAATGCGAACTTGATAATGTGCGCAAACCACTTTGTCCTAGCATTGAACTATCGGTCATTGCCTGTGCAATTGCGCTGCGATACACACTAAATTCATCTCCGAAAAGAACTCCTGAATCCAGAAGACGACCCTGATTACTTGCTAAGGACTCAAATTGAACTATTTTACCGGCTGCATCTTTTTCAATACCTAAGGCAAAACTATCCCCCATCCAAAAATAACCAATTAAGGAAAGCTGCAGATGTCTGGCTAACTTACTCAGCTCTGAAGTTGACAGTGGCCAACTCTTACTTGGTTTCATCTGCGCAATTGCCACTGCAGCCATAATCGCATCATAAGTTTCGCCTACAGTTTCAACTGATGCAGTTGAATCCCCACGAGCTAGCGCGCCATTGGCATGCATATATGAATCACCAGAGTCCTTCCAGACTTGGTTAGCTATTCCTTTGGGATTTGCCCGTGATGACTCAATAAACCCCGAAGGTGTTGCAAGGCGATTTAATACCCATTGTGTAGATGCAATGAATCTCTCCCAGAGCGGAATTCCACCTATAACGGTATCTAGAACTGAGGGAATGGCTTTGGCTGCATAGTGAACTTGATTCATCCAAATCAAAGTTGAATCAATAGAACCATAATAAGGAAACTTCCAACCTCCATGCTCACTAAGCTTTTTTGCAACTGGATCATCCATCGTTCGAACTTCGTGGGCAATTCGACCAGGTTCTTCTTCACTCTTGGCGTCAAAAACTTTTCCTTGATCTAGTGCGAGTGCACTGATGACATTCATGCGCAAATGTGGCTTCACATCAAAGAGCAAGTCTGAGATTAACAAGGAATCTCGCCCAAAAAGACAGCTGTAAAGATTTTGCTCAGGTAAGCCTTCGTATTCTTTTAATGGCATAGCTGCAAATGGGACTTCATAGCCATGCGCAGTTCCAAGAATCATATTTATTGCATCGTTGATTGGCGGCCTGTTAACAGGATTGAGCGCAGGATCATCCTCTTGCAAAATTACTTCATAATTTACGGTCGTCTCGCCCGCTTTTAGTTGATCCATTTAAGCCTAGACCTCCATCATTTCTTCATAAGTAAGGATGGTCATTGCTTGGGTTACAGTCAGAACTACGGCGATGAAGATAAAGATCAGTGGTGCACACACCACCACAATGACACCTGTCATAAGTACTTGCTTCTTATAACCCTTCACATAACGCATAAAGATCTCAGTAATTGAACTAACTTCTTGATGCGCAATCTTGCTTACATAGAGTGGATTAACAATGAGCATCATTCCCATCCAGGCGATTAATAGCGTGAGAGCGCTAGACTTAAGGACTAGAGAAATCCAGATTAATGATGGGTTCAAATTAAGTGCGTTATGTAGAGCCATGACAGACAAGATCCCCACAAACAGATTCAGGGCTGCAATTTTCTTAAACTGGGAGGTTTTAATGAGATGCCCAACACTCACTCGCTTATGTGAAAACTTCACTATGGCCACATTGAGTAATGAAAGAAGCGAACACACCAAAGAACAAATGAGTTGAGTTAACAAGTTGGGTGATTGAAAGATAAACATCAGGCTGACCGCCCACACAAGTGCAGTTGGAATAGCTCTGACATTAAGATCCCACACCACAGTCAAAGCGCCTCGAAGTGAGCTAGTTTGGCGCAGAGTTTTTTGCTCCTGCATGCTCACCCCTTAGCCGATGAAGCAAGTTGGACGTTAATGATGTATCGCTGCCCGAACGTGTAGAGAGCAAGGATTGGAACAGTTGATAAAACAACTAAGGCCATAATCGGTGGCCAATCAGTCGAGAACTGTCCTTTAAACTGCAAGATACCAAAAGGAAGTGTCCAGTGCGATGGACTTTGTAACACAATGGAAGGCCAGAACAAGTCATTCCAGGTTCCTTGGAAAGTTAAAATGGCAACTGTCGCTAATACAGGAGCAGCATTTGGCAACATCACTCGTGTAAATAGTTGGAAAGGTCCTGCTCCATCTATCTTTGCTGCATCTTCCATCTCTTTGGGCATGGTCAAGAAATACTGTCGCATAAGAAAAACATCGGCAGCACTAATGGCTTTAATAAGAAATATCGCTAAATAGTTACTTGGTCCTGTGTTAATCAAACCCATTTTCACAAGCACTTGGTACATCGGCACTAAGCGCAGTTGGTCAGGGATCATCATGCATCCCAAGACTACAAAGAAGAGAACATCGCGGCCTGGAAAGCGAAGCCGAGCAAAGGCATAGCCAGCTAGTGCTGCAAAGATCAAGTGCAAAATAACTACTACGCATGCGATAAAGAGTGAGTTAGCAAAGAGGGTTTGAAAGTTAGGTTGAATCTTTCCAAATACAGTTGCATATGCCTTCATTGTTGGTGCATCAGGAATTAAATTACTTTGATACACCTCCTCTGATGGCTTAAAGGATGTGCTTAAAGACCATAGGAAAGGGACAATTGTTATCACTGAGTAGAAAATCAGCAGTGCATAGAAACTGTATTTGCGCACTTTACTCATTAGTTATCAGCCTTCCAGGCCCCAGAGCCGAAGAGTGATTTCTGCAAGAGGGTCAAACTAAAGATGATGACAAAGAGAATGACGCCAATGGCACTTGCATAGCCAAATTCAAACTTTCTAAAACAGGCGTTATAGATGTAAAGCACAACCGTCATCAGTGAATAATCTGGACTGCCATCAGCCCCGCCAGCCAAGATTGCTTGGTCATAGAGTTGCAGTGCGCCAATCATTCCGGTTGCCACTACAAAAAGATGTGCCGGCTTTAACAACGGCATTGTTATGTACCAAAAGACTTGCCTGCGGCTTGCGCCATCCATCACTGCAGCTTCGGCGTATTGAGAGTCAAGGGTCTGCAGGTTGGCCAAATAGAACAGCATCATTGTTCCGCTAGTTGTCCAGGCGTTTAATCCAATGATTGAATACAGAGCTGTTCTAGAATCAGAGAGCCAAGCACCTTGATTAAAAAGATTTGCCGTATCTACTCCAAAGAATCGAAGCACACCGTTAAAGACGCCATCTGGTGCCATCAGAAAGATAAAGAGCGTGGTGATAGCAGCACTACTTGCTATCGATGGAAAGTAGAAAGCTGATCGAAAGAACTTACTTCCCTTGATTTTGGAGTTCACAAGAAGCGCTAGATATAAACCCAAAGCGCTTTGAATAGGTACCACTAGAGCTGCATATTTAACTGAGTTTCTAATCGCCTTTAAAAAAATTGGATCTGAAAATGCTTTGCGATAATTATCTAACCCAACGTTCTTTGTTGGGCCCATTATCCCCCAGTCAAAAGTTGATATATAGATAGCGTAGAAAAAAATTCCAACACTTAAAAATAGGAAAAGAGCCATAGGAATTGAAACAAACCCATATCCAACAAACGCCTCTTTTTGCTTTCGACTCAGCAGGAGGCTCTTCTGTTTAGTCAGTCCCATAGCCCCCCCTTTTTCCTTATCTAATCCTTATTGGTTATTGGTTTTACAAAGAGTAAGAGTAAGAGTCGTATCCAACCCTCAACGGGAACAACTCTTACTCTTATCTAGAAGAGCCTTGATTTAGAGTTTTCTGCCTCTAAATCAAGGCTTTTCTATATTGATTATCCCTTTGGCCAAGCTGCTTCTGCGGCGGCAATAATAGCTGCTGCCGCTTTTTTGGCATTGAAGTTCTTGTCTTGTATCTGCTTTTTAGCTTCATTATTGAATGCACCAACTACATCGCCCCAACCCTTAAATGCTGGAGTTGTAACTGTTGTTGCGAGCTTTGCCACAGATCCATTGACTTCGTAGCCAAGTGGAGTTGCGACATCTGAACGAGATGGAATTGCAACACCAAATGAAGTCCAGACAGTCATACCACGAGCACCTGTCATGTATTCAATGAATGTCCAAGCTTCCTTGGGATTCGGAGAATCCTTACCAATTGCATATGCAGCTGTAAACGCTAGTGATCCAGCTTGCTTAGCCGTTGGTAGTGGACCCTTAATCATTGAGTCGTAAACATCTGGGAATGAGTCCTTTAGGTATGGATCAAGCCATGCGCCTTCCATTGTGTAAGCACACTTTGCCTTACCGAAAGCCTCGCCAGCCCAGCCAGCAGAAAGTTGTGCCGGAGTCTTAAAGGCACCACTCTTATAATTAGCCATTGCCCACTCAAGTCCAGCCTTTGAAGTAGCTGAAGAAAGCAATGACTTGTTAGTAGCAGATGCTAAGCCACCACCGAAAGCAACAAAGTATGCACCGAGGCGATTGATATCTGCATCAACACACATAGGAGTTATACCTTGCTTAAGAAGCGCTTTAGCATGTGTTGCAAACTGTCCAGTTGTCTTTGGAAGTGCAGTGATTCCTGCAGCTGCCATAAGATTCCTATTTCCCTCTAGAACTAGTGGGTTTGCATCCTTTGGTAGACCAAATAGTTTTTCCCCACTTTGGAAAGGCTTTAGGTAACTGGCATTGAATTTAGTTAAATTAAATTTTGCGGTTGTGATTGAAGGCATGAGATCAAGAAGCACACCCTGCGCCGCCCAATCCTGTGCAACGCCAGCATCTAGATAAAAGACATCATTCGGCGTCTTTGAGGCAAAACGGGCTGCCATCTGTGCGCCATGGTCGTTATCGACAATTAGATCCACCTTGATGGTTGGATTTCTTGATTCAAAAGTTGCGACAGCATCTTTTAATGCTGATGTCTCAGATGGGGAAGAACCCCATGTAGAGACTGAGATTGTGGTGACCGCATTAGCAGCGCTAGCTTGCGGCGCGAGTGAGAGCGTTACTGCAAGTGCCAATAACGACACCCCGATTGGAGCCTTTTTCATACTTCCCCCTTATTTCACTGAATTTGTTTCAATAGATTTGAACGTTCAAATTCTAGGGAGAGCCCCACCCCTTTGGCAATAGCCCCTGGCTTGGATTCACATAACGTGTTGGTAACGATAAAACTGCAACACTTAACCTGATGAGCGGGCAGATTGACCAGTTCTTTGCACCCGATGGCACATAAATCTCTATGCCCCATCACTCAGTATCCCGAGTAGTCACTTAGCGCGTTTATCGCAAAGTACCACCTAGTCCATTATTAACCGAATAAGTTCCTCAAGGATCTCTACCGGAACTCCCCCACCCATGTTGGTATATAAATCACTGCGCATCGCATCTTCTGTGTCCCAGGAGGAGTTCCAGAGCCAACTGAGTTTTCCTTCTGGACCAAAGATCGATTCAGCTGTGAACATCGATTTGAAAGAAACCGTACTTTGCCAAACCTGACTTGCCTCAAGTGCGGTTAATACTTCGTGGGTGACTTTAAATTTCTTATGGAAGATGATCCCGGGTAAGTCTTCACCGGTCCAGATGAATCGGCGCATTCTTGTTGCATGCTCGAATTCGGCAAGGGAGCCCTGCCAATCGCATTTAATGCACTGCATCTCGGGCATGTTTGCTTCGATGCAACAGCCGCCGGTCACATAAAGATTAGGGTCGGGTTGCTCGGCAGGTAGCCCCCACAAAATTATGCGGATGCTGACATCGGATAAACAGCCGGGGCAAGTTCCTGAGCGCATGCCATCAATCTAGTGACGGGGTGTGACAATTTGGTTGGGTGTTCTGAAGAATCGAGAGAGTAGACCAATTCAGTTGGTTGAGTTTCAGAGCTTTAGATTAAATCACCCATCATGAGTTTGACTCCGATATATGGTTGCGGGTTATCGGTGTCCCATCCCAAATGTGCTGGTACTTCTAACTCTGTTGTGTGTTGTCTTTTAATATTTGCTGTTACATCCGACGACTGTGATTTGGCGATATAACCAACTTGCAATCCTTCTACGATGACCATGACGGCGGTTGGGTCAAAAACATTCTCGGGCTGTAATTTTAAGGTCGCAGTCGTGAAAATAGAGCCCTCGTCAATCGCTTTATGTATCTGGGCAAGTTGCACTAAGTGATCGTGTTGAAAAGACTCTCCCACAACATAGTATGTGTAGTCATCTATATCCTTAGTTGCGATAATTCCCGATGACTTTGCCTTAGTTGCCGCATAGGGCTGGGCAGATGGTGTCTGCGAAATAGATTCGCCGCTTTGTTGTGAGTTTTGCGCTGGAGTTGACTTCTTCTGCCAAAAAAACTTCATCCGTCTCCCTTTCAAACTGCGGTCTTGGGTCATCCTCTCACTGTGAGCCATCGTTGAGAAGGGATAAAGAAAGTAGCCTTGCAGATCAACCTCTGTAGGGCTTTTGTACGTTCTGGGCAGTAATCTATGCCTTATGAAAAAACCGATAACGGCGCAAAGCCTTCGCAGAACAAACCTCCTTGCAGGAATCCTGCACCTTGCACAGATGGTGGCAGTTCTGGCCCTGAGCAATGATTTCTCGCTACCGATTACTGCTACATATATGGCAGGTCCGCCGGGCTCTACATTCGCAGCACCTGTCGTGCTCTTTAATACGCCGGTTGGTTTAACGGTTGCGATCTTCTTGGGGTTATCGGCGCTGGCGCATTTTATTGTGGCAAGTCCGCAGTTCTTTGGTCGCTATAGCACTGGCATTGCGGCGCAGAGAAACTACTTCCGCTGGGTTGAATACGCGGTCAGCTCATCTGTGATGATTGTTTTAATCGCGCAGGTAACGGGTGTTTCTGAGATATCTGCAATCATTTCCATCTTTGGTGTGAACGCAGCGATGATTTTATTTGGCTGGTTGCAAGAAAAATATGAGACACCTGGAAATGGTGGCTGGTTGCCGTTTATTTTCGGCTGCATCGCGGGGATTGTCCCGTGGGTAGCGCTAGCGTTTTATGTCTTTTCAATTGGCGGCGTCGGGGATACTTCTGCGCCGACATTTGTTTACGGAATCGTCTTCACGATTTTTGCCTTCTTCAACTCATTCGCTCTTGTGCAGTGGTTGCAGTATAAAAAGGTCGGAAAGTGGAGCGACTACATCCGTGGTGAACGGACTTACATCACGCTTTCTTTGATAGCTAAATCTGCGCTGGCTTGGCAGATCTTTGCTAATACTCTGATACCTAGCTAAAGCGGGAAAATAGAAGTAGCCCCGCGCGACTAACCGAGGGGCTACTTAGAGTGTGCACCTCTGACGGGATTCGAACCCGCGACCTTGCGTTGAGTCACTACCACGCTCTATCCCCTGAGCTACAGAGGTACACAAGGTGGAAAGTAAATGAAAGTATTGAAGAAAGTTTTTAATCACCTTCGACCTGTGGACAGCTGGTGTAACATATGAGCTGTTGAGTCACGACGCGTTAGATATCCAGGAGTTACAGAACAAAGGCCCTGCAGATTAATCTCTGTGGGGCTTTTGTCAGTGGCCATGGTTATGGTGGCGGGTATGAGAAATCTGCGGCTCGGGGTCAGTCTTATTGGCTTCTCGATTTTCTCGTTGCTTATCCTGCGCTTTGTACCCGGGACTTGGTTATCGGGATTCGACTATGCCAATTCAACAGTGAGCTATTTAATTCTTGCTGCGATATTTTACTTCGCAGTTTATTTCCTAGGATTGCAGTCGCTAGAGTATTTCCGATTGCCGCGCATGCACTATAAAACCGGAGTTGCACTGCTGATTGCAAGCTACTTTGTCATCTCTGAAATCTCTAACTCTGACAACGTGCATCATGGGGTTCTGCTTTCTGTGCGCGGCGTAATCTTTCTTGTCGCAATCGGACTTGGCGAAGAGATTTTTTCACGTGGATTTGTTTTTGGCGCGTTGCATCGATACGGACAGTTCACTGCCATTTTCATCTCATCATTCATGTTTGGTCTCATGCATCTCAATCTATACACCGGTAAGGAATGGGATCCTTGGGAGGCGTACTGGCACGTGATGAACACATTCTCTTTTGGTGTCTTTGCGTGCGCATTGATGATTGTGACGCGAAGTATCTGGGTCCCCGTAGTTTTTCACGCACTGTGTGACTGGAGCGTGGTCTTTGATAAGGCATCTAGCATTGAATCGGGTCGGCAGGATTGGGATGTAACTTTATGGGAAGGTTTAACGGTGCCTTTAGCCAACACATCAATCTTTATTGGATGCGCTCTGGCTTTGTTATGGATTGATCGCGGGAGTATTCCGGGTTGGGCCTGGCGGGTTGCACTGAAGTGGAAATTGATTGACCCAGATTATGAGTTATCAGCTTGAATTATTAGTTGTTAACAGTTGTGGGAAACTCTGAAAAATGTCAGTGAGCTCCCCTTGAATGAATCTTTAAGGAAAAGGGGAATTCATGGATTTCAAACATGTACAGGATCAGCCACATGGTAGTAAAAGGTTACTTTTAGGAACCTTCTCTGCTAGGGTCAAGGCACTCAAAGGAGTTCAAGACATGGCAACTAATGTAAAGCTTTCTGATGATCTAGTGAAAGCTGCCGCCCGACTCGCTGCAATTGAACATAGGTCTATCCCAAAGCAGATTGAGTTTTATTTCAAAATTGCCGCAATTGCTGAAGCCAATCCAGAACTTTCATTTATGCTCATTAAAGAGATTTTAAAGAGTGATGCTGAGGCCACAGTCGGCCACTACCAATTCGGGTGAAGGAACTATCTCTAACCTCAACTTTTGCTCGACAAATCAAGAAACTCCACAAGAAACAAAAAGCGGTCGTAGATGTTGTATTAACTCAACTAGCCAATAACCAACTTTTGGGTGAATCTAAAACAGCAGATTTAGAGGGCATCTTTGTAGTGAAGTTTATGATGAATCGGCAAGAGTGGCTCCTTGCCTATCGAGCAATAAGTCCGGATGAACTAAAATTGCTTTTATTGGGACCCCGTGAAAACTTTTATCGCGAACTGAAGAAAAAATAACTGAAGAAAAAATAGAGGAAATTGGTGGACCCAGAGTTTTCACTGCAGCGATAAACCAGCTGCGAAAGCTATTTGGTCTGGCTTAATGAATTCAAGGTTTTAATGAGTCGAGTTTTTCCTGAATAAGCGGATATTCAGGGTCATCAACTAAAATTCGCTCTAAATCCTTGATTGCCATCGCCTTTTTGCCCATGCGGATATAAGTCTCTGCTCGTTCGAAGTATGCGCGGTGACGCAGTTGCTCAGCACGTTTCTTAAATGCCAATGCACGTTTAAAACACTCTATCGATGCGTCATTGAGATTTTTCTCTCGAAAAGCGACTCCTCTTAAGATTAATAACATGGCCGTGGCATCATCTTCGTTCTCAATATCCTCGGTAGTTTCAATCGCTGAATCGAATTCGCCCTTGGTTAATTCGATATCGGCGATAGATATTGCAACTAACTGGTCGGGGCGCATCTGATGTAAAACCGCAAGAGCCTCGTTGTATTTTTTAGCCTCTTGCAAAATCTCTGCGTAGATAAATCCCAGTGTCTGCAGGTTATAATTCTCATTCGTTGCAATACCCTTTGTGATTTGGGCTTGAGGACTTATGCCAGTAAAGTATTTTTCGACCACAGGGTCAGAAAAAACCTGATCTCTTGTATCCCACAAAACTTTGCACCAGCTTTCGATTTTATCTTTGAAAGCATCATCAGGAGCTGCGTGTAAGAGTGAGATTAAATCAAGCGGTGCAACTAGTGCGGGGTGCACCTGTTTGAGTGCGTTGGCTTTTTCTACCACTTCAGTAGCAGAGTCTTGACTCTCATGATTGTAAATATCAAGGAGAAACCTGTTGAATGCGCGTTCCATTTTTCCGGCAAATAAACCCGGTGCTGGGGTAACAAAATTTTCTGGGACCGATTGTTGAGCTGCGGCGGATCTGGATGTTCTTCTCCCGGCGTTCAAAGTTTCGACGCTATAAAGTCCCGAACCAGGAATTCCTGCGGAAATGGTTCGTCGACCTTTTGAATTCATGGTGTAGTGCGCTCCCCTGGGTCCAAGAGAGACTCCAACGGAATCCTTATTAAAGTTCAACCGTATTCCAGGAGCGATCTTTAAGGTACGACGAAAGCGAAGACTCATAACCACAATTTAGTGCAGTCGGCTGACATTGCAGGTGGACTAGAGGTCAAACTCTAAAGTGGCCTTTATGGGCTGCAGCATTTCAAGCTTAAGCCCAAGGCGAATCTCATTTTTAATGGGTAACAGATACAGGCCATCTTTAGGCATCAGCGTTGTCTTCCACCTTTTGCCACCAATCGTTGCGTGGGTATAAACGACTCCCCATCCATATGTAATAGCGGATGCAATCGACTTGATTTGTGCACTCTCTTTAGCTGGAACAGGCAGGAAATAGAAAGGTGCAGGTCCGCGCCATTCAATCATTTGGCTAGTGATAGTAATTTGCACTAGAAAAGGTTAGTGGCAGATGCAACTGCCTGTGATTTAATTTGGTCATGAGTCTATTTAATGAGCGTAAGAACAGTGCATTACTAGTGATTGATGTCCAAAATGGCGTCGTCGAGGATGCCTTTGCGCGAAATAAAGTGATTGCGGCAATCAACACAGTCATTGATAAGGCTCGCACGAAGGATGTGCCTGTTATTTGGATTCAACACAGCGATGAAGAACTAACTATTGATAGCGATGCCTGGCAGATTGTGTCTGAACTCAAGCCGCAATCAGATGAAAAGATTGTTCGAAAGCTCTATCGCAGCTCCTTTGAAGCCACCGAACTAGAAGATTTACTGTCCTCTCTCTCGGTTGATCACCTGTATATCACCGGGGCACAGACAAATAACTGCGTGCGACATACCAGCCATAGCGCATTAGATCGTGGATATGACATCACACTGATTAGCGATGCGCATACGGCAAGTGGGTATGAATGGAATGGACATACCGTAAATGCTGAGGATGTAATTAACGAACAAAATGATAGTTTCACTAATTACTCGCTACCAGGACGCAGAGCAGTTGCCAAACCAAGTGCAGATATTGCCTTTCTTGACACCGCAATTATGCTCAAACCGTGAGAATCAATGAGTAAGCGCGCAACGCTGGCGCAAGTTGCCGCATATGCAGGCGTAAGTATTGCAACTGCTTCTCGCTGCTTTTCTAATCCAGAATTACTCAAACCCGAAACGGTTACGTTAGTGCGCCAAGCTGCAGCAGCGCTGCACTACAAAGCACCAAGAATTCTTGAACGAGATTTATCGATGGTAAGAATCGCAGTTTTTACCAAGTTGTTTAATCATCAGGGCGAAACTGAAAGATTGCGTGGAATTTCAAATGCACTACGTGCATGGCCACATGAGCTTCTTTTATACGATGTAACAGAATCGGCGAGTTCAGTGGACTACGTGAAAAAACTATTAGTCACAAAGAGAATTGAGGGGTTGATATTTTCAGGAGTACCAATTCTTGATGAGGTTGCCACTTATATTCAGCGTTTTGAATTGCCAACAGTTTTAATTGATATCGATGATGCTCGGTTTTCTCGAGTTCTAACATCAGAGAAAAAAGGGTGCGAACTTGCTGCCGATTATTTCAACAAAAGTGGTGCAAAAAATATTCTCTTCCTGGGTGCTCGGCCATCAGCGTTAGATATCAATCCTGGAATTCGGTTGAAATCCTTCAGAGAGCGTTTGAATCCCGATAAGAAGGCGGCAAGCACTGAGTTGTTAGTGGACCCACTTTCTAATGAGGCTGGTGTTGAAATTCGAAAACTATTAAAAAGTAAGAAGAGGATTGATGCAATATTTGCCGATAGCGACAAGTTGGCGATTTCGGCATATGCAGCCGCCAGGGATCTAAACATCTCTATTCCACATGAGCTTGCGTTGATTGGTTATGGCGATAGCGATTCGGCGGCGCAGTTAGAGTTCACGTCAGTGCGAACCCACTTGGATGCCAGTGGCCGCCGAGCAGTTGAAATCTTGCGTGCACACGAACACACTGGTGAACCCGTCAGAGATGAGTTGAAACCTGAGCTCATTGTGCGCTCAACGACTTAGTATGTAACAAAAAAATTACATACATTGAAGTCCTTGTAATGAAAAATTTACATCAATACACTCATGAAAACCGCTTCCAATAGTGGTTTTCATGAGGGGTCGGCTGTGTCAGATACAGATATAAAAAATGGCGAGCGCGTAATTTCGCGTCGTTTAATTCTCTCGCCAAGTGATCCAGTCTTTGATTCACGTTTTCGACCACCACTTGAAACTGTTATTCCTTGGACACTCGCCTATCGCGGGCCTTGGCTCATCCCCTATGCATCTATCCCTTTTGATCACCACCGGGGGGTTGGTGAGCAAAATCTTTTTAGATGCCTCTTCGGTCGTGATTCATTAATCATCGCTGACTTTTTAGGAGCTCGAGTGCCGGGCCTTCGTCGCGGTGTCATTTGCGCACTCGGTGAAGCGCAAGGTGAAAACTTTGTTTCACAGAGCGAAGAAGAGCCTGGACGTATTGCACACGAAGTTCGTGACCCAGGTGATGAGCGCGCACGAGAAATAATGGAGAAGGAGGGTTGGTCATTTCCTTATTACGGTTCTGTTGACAGCACGCCTCTGTGGCTCAAAGCCCTTTCCAAGGAAGCGTTAGAAGAGCCTGGATTACTCGATATTCAATTAGGAAATAAAACTTTAGGCGAACGCGCAGTTCTTGCAACAAAATGGATTCTCTCTCGACTTGATACTCCTTCATCTCTGATTGAATCAAAGCGCTCTAATCCGCAGGGAATAAGGAATCAGTTTTGGAAAGACTCTGGGGATTCTTACATGCATGCTGACGGAACCCTTGCTGGTGAAGGTTCCCTTGCATCAATCGAAACTGCGGCAGAGGTATTCGATGCTCTCGTTGGTGCGGCGCAGTTATATCTACTTCGCCCATATTTAGATTGGCCGCTCAACGGAGATGAACTGATCCACAAAGCTCATACTGTGCGTTTGAAATTAATTGAACATATGTGGCTGGGTGATCGTTTCGCACTTGCAACCGAGCGCAATAAACACGGCCAACAAATTGCTTTGGATTCTCAAGCCAGTAATCAAGGTCGCTTATTGGATTCGGCGATATTTGATGGACCTGATTGGGATATGTATCGAATGGTCATCGCTGATGCATTGACTGATTCGCAGTTACTTGGTCCTGCAGGACTGCGAACTCTTTCTAGCAACCATCCTTCCTATCGCCCGGGTGGGTATCACACTGGCTCAGCCTGGCCAATGGATGGAATCTTTGCTGGACGCGGTTTATTGCGTCATGGTTTCTTACCGCAAGCAACGGCCTTAATCGGGCGAACTGTTGCGGCGATTGAATCGATTGGTGGATTTCCTGAACTACTTCGAAGCGATGCCCCCTTACATGGTTGGGTCAGCTCTGAAGTCATTGATATTGAAGGTGCTGCTGATGGATTTGGCAGCGGCTTTAATCGAATTGTCCAACCACCACAAATGATTCAAGGGTGGACAGTCGCAGCATATGCATGGGCACAAGACCATCGGCAGATGTGGAACCGATGGTAATTCACTACACATCAAGTAATACTAACTAACGGGAGAGGTCAACGATGATCAAAGGCAGAATAGGTAAGGCGATAAGCGTTATTTGCGCTGGCGCCCTGGTATTTGGATTAGGTGGTTATGCCACTAGTGCAAATGCTGCAACAAAAAAAGTAACAATCAAGGTATGGGATCCGGGCTTAATGGGTCACTTACTAAATGGTGCACTTGATACCCAAACATCATTTATTTACAAGGCAAAAAAAGCCTATGAAAAATTAAATCCAAACGTCACTATCGAAATCTCTGAAATCGATGGCGGAGTATCTGATACTCAGTTTAAAGCTGCATCCATTGCTAAAAATGGACCAGATATCAAAATCGGCTTTGCTGGTGGAAATACACTTTCCTTTGCAGCGTTTTTAGAGCCACTTGATAAGTACTTCACAAAAGCAGAGTTAGCGCTTATTAAGGGAACTGGAACAGTTCGCGCGGGATATGACCCAACCGGTCCACTTCTTGCTATGCCATACGGTGCAGGTTCATACTTCTATGTCTTCTATGACAAGCGAATCATGGCTGCGCATAACATTAGTATGGCTAATCCTCCAAAGACTTGGGAATCATTCTTAGCTCTTGCAAAGAAACTTAAAGATGCAGGCGTTGAAAATCCTATCTGGGAGACAAATCTTGAAGGCTACACAGGAGCATGGGTAATCGCATCTCTAGTTGGTGGTCAACTTGGACCTAACGCCTTCTACGATATGTATACAGGCAAGACAAAGATTGACTCTGCTGCAATGATTAAGGCCTATGAGGGATACCAGAAGCTTTACACATCTGGTGTCACAAATGCCGATGCAACCACTGCTGGTCAAGGAGATCGTTTGAACGGATTCCTTGCAGGAAAGGGTGCAATGATCATCGATGGCGGCTGGGATAACGACCCAATCTTTAAAGCCTTAGGTGAAAATGCAGGTACTTTTGCAATTCCACAGTTAAGTGGATCTAAGTATCCAAAGATTCTCGCTGGTGGAACAAACGTAGCTGTATCAGTTACTAAGTACAGCAAGAACAAAGCAGAAGCAATTAAGTTCGTTAAGTACTTAATGCTTGCTAAGACCATCGATACATATGTAAAGATCACACAGACTGAGCCATCAAATCATGTCAATGCTGATGCTTCAGTTATCGTCAATCCATTGCTTCAGGCACAAGCTAAAGATGTTGCGAAAAACCCACAGGTTTATCCATTCGATAACATCATGCCTGGCCCAACTAATGACTTGTTCTACAAGTTAAATGCTTCGGTTGCACTCGGTCAGACAACACCTGCCGATGCCGTCAAGCAGTTACAGGCATCACTTGCAGAGAATAAGCAATAGACCCGAATGACCTCACCTGCAGTTGTGGAAGTTGGCCCCGTCAAGGGGCCAACTTTCGCAGGCGGCAGGAAAAATAGCTCCTCTCGAGGGTCACTGACTCGGCAGAAACAACGGATTGGATTCTTTGCCGCACTTCCGGCATTTATAGTTGTGGCATCTCTTTTGTTTTACCCGATTTGCTATGCAGTCTGGATATCCTTCCTAAAGACAGATGGCGTGACTTCCAAATTCATCGGTCTTAAAAACTATGTAGATATCTTTGCTGCACCACTGGTCCATCAGGTCTTTGTAACAAATCTGAAATTTCTGGTCGCAATCCCCATAGTAATTTTTCTGGGTCTCTTTAGCGCAGTACTTCTTTACCAGGAGATTTGGGGCTGGCGATTCTTTAGAATCATTTTCTTTTTGCCCTCTGTGCTTTCAACTTCAGTCATCGGTTTAATGTTTCGATCGGCATTTACTCTCAATGGACCGATTAACTCGGCGCTGATCTCTATGGGCTTGACCCCCATTAATTTCTTTGCCCGCGCTAATATGGCGATTTTTGTGGTCGTGCTCGCACTTATCTGGGCTGGTTTTGGCTATGCCATGATGATTTTGCTCAGTGGCTTAATGAGCATAGATACCGATCTCTTTGCCGCCGCCGAAGTAGACGGTGCGGGTTGGTGGCAAAGGTTTTTCTACATCATTATGCCTAGTATTCGCCAGCAGTTAGCATTTGTTTCGATCATTAACACGCTCTATACCTTCACATCATTATTCGGCTTCATCTTTGTTATGACTGCAGGTGGTCCGCTTTATTCAACAACAACTTTGGATTATTTGGTCTACCAGAAAGCTTTCTCTGCCTTTGATATGGGTCAGGGCTCTGCATTAGCTATCGTTATTTTTGGAGTTATCTCAGTTTTGACTATCGCTCAAAGCAAGTATTTGAAGAATGACGATGGCCGCTAGAATGAGAAAATTTAAATGGCGCACTAACACCATAGTCTTCTTAGCCCTCCTCAGCGTTGCTATTACAACCTTGTATCCACTTTTCTATGTGGCTATGACTTCGGCGCGTACTTTAGAAGATTATGTTAAGAATGCTTATGGTCTACCTAAGTTCTTCACCTTAGAGAGTTACCGAATCCTCATTGATAACTACTCGCTCGGAACCGCTGCTCGCAACACCGTCATAGTCGTTGGCGCAAGCCTTGCCACAGCGCTTATCTTCTCTTCACTGGCTGGTTTCGCTTTAGCTAAATATGACTTCCCTGGAAGCAAAGTAATCAACTGGTCATTCATCGCAGTGATGTTATTACCAAGTCAGATTCTCATTATTCCTATATATCTTTTACTTTCGAAGTTTTCACTCGTTGGTCACTTACATGGACTGATGTTTGTCTATATTGGAACAAATATCCCGTTTGGTGTTTTCTTTTTGAAATCTACATTTAGCGCAGTCCCCGACACAATTTTAGATGCAGCTAGAATTGATGGTGCAGGATTTTTCACTTCATTTTTCAAGATAGCAATACCAAATGCAGCTGCCGGCATAACAACCCTTGCCGTCCTGCAGTTTTTAGGAATGTGGAATGAACTCTTATACGCCTATCTAATTCTGCCCGACCAAGGGATGCGCCTTCTTACTCCGGCTCTAGCGAGTATCGGAGGTCGCTACACCACTAATCAACCTCTGGTGGCGGCAGCCTTATGCATCACCGCTACCCCAACGCTGATCCTATTGGCGATGAGTTCAAAGTACCTGGTTCGAGGAGTCTCCACTGGAATTGGATCGTCATGATTAGCTCAAAGAATTACACCGTTAACTTTGATGATCAATCACTGGCACGAATTCACTATTGGAGTTCAGACTGGGGTACAGAATGGACGCCACATCAGATAAGTGCCCAGTTACCTTTAGATATAGCAGTTACAGCTGGGCGCTCGAGTAAAGGACATCACCCTTTTATTATCATCGAGGATGGAAACGCTGCGCACTTTCTTGCAGTTGCTTGGTCTGGCAATTGGCAGATTACCTGCTCACCCTCACTAAATATCATAAATATCATAGTCGCGACAGATGCCGAAGAAACACATATCGTCACTAAGACAGTTTCATCCGGTGGAATCGATGCTGCGATGCGCGAATTTATTTCAGATTTTCGGTCTACAGATACCCACACTCTTCCAAAGCTTTTAACTGAGTGGAACTCTTGGTGGCCCTATGAAGATGTAGATATCAATGAAGCAACGCTATTAGCTAATGCAGCGTGTGCCAAAAAAGTAGGTATCGAAGTTGCGGTTCTAGATGCTGGCTGGTTTGGCCCAGCAACAAAGGATTCGCATTGGCACAATCTGCGGGGGGATTGGGATCAGAGAAATGTTGAAAGATTTCCCAGCGGCCTCAAAGCAATTGGTAACGAGGTACGAAAGCTTGGAATAGATTTTGGAATCTGGTTAGAAATAGAAGCGCTAGGCGAAAAGGCCGAACTTGCCGCTACTCATCCGCAGTTTATAGCCGAAAACGACGGAAAGAATTTGCAGTATGTATGTCTAGGTAACCCGGATGCATTCACTTGGGCTTTGAATATTTCAAAGAGTTTAATCCAAGAGTGCGGCGCATCCTGGATTAAGATGGATTTCAATGTGGACCCGGGACTGGGTTGTAACCGCACTGATCATGGACATGCTTCAGCACTGGGATTAAACGATCACCTGAAGAATCTATATTCGCTCTTGGATACCTTGAAGACTGATTATCCAGATTTAACTATTGAAAACTGCAGCTCGGGGGGTTTGCGCTGGGATCTGGCTATGGCCAGCCATGTAGATATCGGTTTTGCCAGCGATCCAGATTGGCCAGAACACTCGCTGGCATGCTTTTGGGCATCATCGTTATTTTTCCCCGCTGAAAAACTTCTTGGCTGGTGTGATAGCCAGTGGCGTGGGAATCACCCTCAACAAGATTTCAAGGCAATTGAATCATCGGATGCGGATTTGGAGTTCGCCCTGGCAATCACCTTGCTTGGTGGATTTGGAATCAGCGCCAAACTGCCTGAGTTTTCAGAGAGCAAAATGCAACTAGTTGGCCAGTTTGTTGCAATCTATAAAGAGTATTTCCGTCCCCGTTTTCAAGATGCAGCATTTATCAGACACCTAACTGCTCAGCCAGAACGAGATCACAAAGGTGCACGAACCGTAGCTTTTGCTATTGAAAGCGCTAGCTATCCCCCACTATTAACAATATATCAATTAGATGGAAGCCTTTCTCGGCCTACCATCAACTATCTACCTCCAAAATCTGAGGCCATCTATCAGGTGAAGAACTTAGTCAGTGGTGAAATACTTTTCCCGCGCCATCAAGGAACCTTGACTCTAGAAAATAATCTCAAGGATAATGCCGCCATGATTCTAAGTTTTATTGAGATTTCTGGGTGATCCAACTAAAAGTATTTGGCGATTTCCAGAACTGGGTTCGTCCATCTGCGACTGACAGAGCTTTCAATTCCCCCGAACTAGATTCATATCTCTATGAAATCGCACAGAAGATTAAAAACCTGAATATTCGTCAACTATTCATTAATACCTTTGCAAATACGCTTGATACGACCGCATATAACTACCTGCGAGAAGGAAAAAACCATACGTACATCATCACGGGTGATATTGAAGCGATGTGGCTTCGCGATTCAACGGCGCAGGTTTGGCATTACTTACCCTTAGCTAAAAAATCAAAAGATATTGAAAGACTTCTCATTGGACTTATCAGCAATCATGCCCGTTGCATTCTTCTAGATCCATATGCCAATGCTTTCTATGACGACGATAAACTTGGTTATCACGCAACCGATAAGACCCAGATGTTGCCGGGAGTCCACGAGCGTAAATGGGAGTTAGATTCGCTGATTTATCCCCTTGCTCTGGCAATTGAATTCTGGAATATTACCGAAAACCCTGAACCATTTGATGCCACATGGATTGATTCAATTGCTCTCATCATCTCTACCTTAAAAGTTCAGCAGAGAATTAACGGACACGGACCATATTTTTTTGATCGCGAAACTTCAAACCCGATAGATACTTTGAGCAACAAGGGCCAAGGGCCTACATACAAACCTACTGGAATGGTTGCCTCGAGTTTTCGTGCCTCCGATGATGCCTGTATGTATCCATTTAACATCCCCGAAAATCTCTTTGCCCTAAAAACTTTAAAGAGTTTGATTATTTTGTTTAATGAATTACAGCTCACTCATTTGATTGAGTCAACTCTTGAACTGATCGAGGATATTTTTTCTGGTTTAGACATATACGGACTCATTGATCATCCTGACTTTGGCAAAATCTATGCCTATGAAGTTGATGGCTTAGGAAATTACGTGTGTATGGATGATGCAAATGTTCCAAGCCTTTTATCGCTCCCATTTTTAGGAGTCTGTGCGGTTGACGATGAGATTTATCAAGCGACTCGCAAATTCATTGTGAGCCCTGAAAATCCACATTACTTTGCAGGTGCCGCTGGTTCAGGAATCGGTTCTCCCCATACGGGTGATGGAACTATCTGGCCAATTTCACTGATCATTCAAGCCAGCACTAGCAATAATGATCAAGAGATTCTGGACTGCTTACGAACGCTGATTAAATCCACCGTGGGTACAGGATTGTTGCACGAATCATTTAACGTCGATGATGCTACTGATTACACGCGGCCTTGGTTTGCTTGGTGTAACTCGCTCTTCGGTGGGTTGATTGCACGGTTAGTGAACGAGCGACCAGGGTTATTAGATCAAATTTAACGTTTGGTTGTTCGCTCACTGATTCGATGCGCAGCAATGTAATCACGGTCAAGCTCCCACCCGAGCCCTGGGCCTGTGGGTAGTGCCATATAACCGCTTTTTAATGGAGCGGCATTGGCAATCATGTTGTGCCAGATGGGATCGCGGTCTGGGTGGAAGAACTCAATAAAAGTGCCGTGTGATTGGGATGCAATCAAGTGAGCCGACACTTGAGCTTCTTCATGGTGGGCCATCTTTACACCGTATGTTGCCGCAACTGCTGCAGCACGAAGCCATTCAGTTGGTCCGCCCGACCATGATGAATCAAAATTACAGTAATCGATTGCAGCAATTTCCATTAAGTCGCGGCAGCCAGCTGCTGACATTTCAGTTTGTCCGGCACAGACTGCAATCCCACTTCTAAAACGAACATCGCGCATTGCGCGGCGATCATTTTCCCAGTGACATGGCTCTTCAAACCACATAATGTCTTGATCTTCAACGAGCCTAGCAAAAACTACGGCTGACTCAATATCCCACCCTTGGTTTGCATCTACTGCAATCTTGAAATCTGGCCCGGCAACAGATCGAGCTAATTTTACTCGCTTAGCATCTTCCGCTGGAGAAAGTCCTCCTACTTTGAATTTCATTCCAGCAAATTGTTTGTCACGTAGATATTTTATCTCAGCCTCAATTGTTAAGTTGCTGTTGTAATAGCCACCAATACTGATTACTGGAACAGCATCACGGTAACCGCCCCACAATTTCCAGAGTGGAATATTAAGAGTACGACCCATGAGATCCCATAAAGCGGTATCAAATGCGGCGCTTGCAACAAGCCCCAAGCGGCGATCGCGCAAAATATTCCATGTCGCAGGCCGAGCAATCTCCCAGCACTTTTCAATAGCTTGCCCATCATGACCAAATAACCGAGGTGCTATTTCCTCATGAATAATTGAATCAATCTCACTTAAGCCCGCATCCTCATCACCAACATAGGCCTCACCCATAGCCCCGTCATCAGTAAAGATTCGAAGTAACACTGTGGATCGATGTGTCATTTGATAGAAGGAGCCTTTATACGTGCGTGCTAGTGGGACTCTAATGAGCTCGGTCTCAACTCGGGTTATGGCGTTCATGGGAGGGCCTTTCTTATAAAAGCAGTTACTTTCTGGAAATTCTGGAAACGTTTCTAGAAATATCATACACTGGGGGTATGGCAAAGCGGAAGAAGGAAGATCAAGTAACTCCGCTGCCGGTGGCGACTATGGAAGATGTTGCCCGCAAAGCTGGCGTCGCAATATCGAGTGTCTCAAGAGTGTTATCAGGTCATCCGGATGTATCTGCCCGTATGGCTAAGAAAGTAGAAGAAGCCACTCGACTCTTAGGGTACGAACCAGACATCTTGGCACAGTCAATGCGAAGCGGAGAGACAAGAACTATCGGCTTCATTATTACCGATATCTCTAATCCCCTGTTTGCCCAAGTAGCACAAAGTTGTGAACAGGAGTTACGCAAAATGGGTTACTCAATGATTCTGATGAATTCAGATGGCGATGAAGCAACAGAGGCGGAAAACTTTGGGGTTTTGCGTAGGCGTCGCGTCGATGGAATTATTGCTTCGTTAATCTCTGAAAAATCATCTACAGTAAAAACCTCATTGCAAAACCTTAGATCACCGTTAGTACTTCTGGACCGTCAGATAACAGGCTATGAATACGGCAGCGTGACGGCAAATCACTTCAGTGGGCTTAGAGATGCGGTCAACCATCTAATTAATCAAGGACACAGGGAAATTGCTTTTGTCTCTGGAACCGCCGATGTATTAATCACGCGTGAACGCTTGAGAGGTTATAAAAAAGCTTTTGCCGATAATGGAATTCCAATCAACGAGACTAATATTCGACTAGGGGCTTTCAGCGACGAGTTCGCCGAACGCCAAACTTATTTGCTTTTCTCATCTCCGAGCGTTCCCACCGCAATTCTGACAGGCGGAGTCGGAGCTACTGCGGGGGCCATTCGTGCACTTCGATCACTTAACCTGACTATCGGCAGTGATGTCTCATTTATAGCAATTGATGAATGGCCGATGTTTGATGTTGTTTTGCCACAACTATCCTCGGTTTACCGAGATCCCGACATGATTGGTCGAGAATCTGCCCGTTTGCTTCTTGAAATCATGCGTGGTGCAAAGCCCCGAAAAACAGTGATTGAGACTCACTTCATCATCCGAGACAGTAGTACCAATAAGCCGAGAATTAAGAAACAGCTTTAACTTCATTCACTATCACGATTACTTATTGCCCAAGCCATGTACCCCTGGATGGGTAAGGGATAGATCAAAACACAAAATTTCACCGGGTAAATCTCTAATGACATGTGTCTCATCAGTATCCGAAGTTGCAACGTAAAGTTTATCAAGGTCTGGTCCACCGAAGGTACAGTCATAAACTCCGCGGCCAGGAATTTCAATTGCCCGCACCTTCTCACCAGTTTCAAGATTGACCCGTAGAATTGCTTCTGAATAGGCGAGAGCCACCCACGCGAAACCTTGATTATCGACAACTAAACCATCTGGCGTTGCACCTTTAGGTAAATCAATCTGCTTGAGAAGTTTTACTTCCCCGCTCGTTTGAATAACTGAAATTCGATCTGCGAAAGTCTCAGCAACAACGATTCTTTCTGCGTCAATGCGTGCAATTCCATTGGCAAAAACCAGGCCTGTGATTGGGAAATCAATACTTCCATTAGCTATGCGAGCGAGATCGGCTGGTACTGGCGCATCTCCTTCCGGGTTAAAACCATAGGTTCCTACCCACACCGTATTATCTGCATCAACAAGCATGTCATTAGCATTGAAACTCCAGTGACTGCTCAAATCTGCATGAATTGAAAGCTGACCATCAGTCTCTTGTCGTACGACTGCTCGTTTTTCGCAGTCCACAATCAGTAACTCCCCCGAACTTAACCAACCAAGGCCTGACACATAAGGTGCTATTTCGGCTTCAATATGTAATTGACCCGTGAAAATATCACCCCGATATACAACCCCAGTCAAAACATCGGAAAACCACAAATCTCCATCATGCCAGCGCAGGGACTCTGGAAAAGCAGTTCCTCTAAAAACTACTTCTGCCGGCATTATCTAGAACCTGGCCGACAATCCACCATCAACGGTAAGAGTTTGCCCTGTCATATAGGTATTGGAGTGGCTTGCTAACCAAGCGATAACTTGAGCAATTTCAATCGGAAAAGCTGGCCGCGCTATTGGCAGGCGCTTATTTTTGATGTAAATCTCTTTAAACCAATCACTTTCAAGCTCATCCTGACCATTCACAATAGACATCCGTGTTGATACAAATCCTGGAGCTACCGCATTAACTAATACCCCATGCTCTGCAAACTCAAGTGCCACGGTTCGGGTAGCTGCTTCTAACCCCGCTTTACTTACGTCATATGCAGTAGAGGTTGGCTCACTCAACTTTCCATGGATGCTCGTTAAGTTCACGATTCGTCCATAGGATTGTTTGACCATTATTGCGCCTACATGTTTCATGAGAAATACCGGTGCGTGCAGGTTTACATCAAGAGTCGTAAAGTATTTGTCGCTTTCAAGTTCAATAATTGTATTTGGGATGGAAACACCAGCGACGTTAACAAGTACATCAACTCTTCCATATTTTTTCATTACGTTTGAAACTGCAACTTCAAGTCCAGGAAGATTCCCTAAATCTAAGAGTACATATTCAATCCCTGCATCACTCTCTGGCTGCTCGCGATCAAAGGCGATGACCTGAGCGCCAAGTTCTAGAAATAACTCGGCAGTTGCTCTACCAATTCCATTTGCACCGCCGGTAACGATGACCACTTGTCCCGTGAAGTTATTCATTTCTCACCATGCAAAAGTTTGTAAGCGGCTGTGCCTGGTGCTGGTTGAAATAACTCCATAGTAATTCCATCAGGATCCTTCAAATAAAGTCCTGCTCCTCCAGCATTTGCACCGGTATCTACTGCTACTGGGCCAGAGATGAAAGTAATTCCTTCATTTTTTATCGCGTCATAAATTGCATCTAAATCAGAGACCATAAAACACAAGTGGGCATTGCCAATGCGCCGTGGCTCAAGCTCTGTTTCAACTACTCCTGGGACAATGTATTCAAATAACTCAATGACATGGTGGCCGGCCGGATCACTCAAATGCGCCATCTTCACGCTGGCACCGGGATAACCAACTATCTCGGCCAAATAGCCACCAGTTTTTTCCTGAGCCATGATAAGTGTGCAGCCGAGAATGCGGACATAAAAATCCACTGATCTCTCTAGGTTGCTCACTGTTAACCCAGTGTGTTGAATTGCGCCGCGAATTGCCATGCTATTTACCTGCTCTCTCATGGATCTTTAGTTTTACCGACCATTCAATTTTCTCATTTACTTCCAAAGTTACCGCTGGACCACCATTTAAACCAACTCCATCAGCGGCGTTTGAGGGCTCGATTCCTAAAGCCCAATATTTACCGTTCCAAGGGTGATCAACTGTCTGGCCCATCTCCTCCCAAATCCAAAGATATGGAAGTTGTGTTGCATCCCAAGATATTTCAATTTCGTACTCTGCATTTTGAACCTTAATGCAGGAAATATTGCTGAAGACACCCATTCTAGCCGGCGTATTGGAATCAACCTTTGACCAGCCTACTTTCTCAAAGGATTCCCACGGAGCAAACTCTGCACCATTTGCAGAGCCGTCATAGGCTAACTCTCTAAATTGCGCTTCGCCTACTGGTGTTAAGGTAATTTCGGAGTTTAAAAACTCTGATCCTAAAACTAAATGTTCAGTAACAATTACTGGTCGTGGATTATTGTCTAGATTCTCTAAAGAGCATGAAACACTTATTTCATTATCGGATATTTTTATTCCGCGTTCGCTTTGGAGGTTTTCATCGCTCCAATTCAGTGATATTGAATGCGGTTTCGCCTCCGTGACATTCCAAATCGCTTGTGATGCATTGCCATGAAAACCTTGCGGGTATTTCCCCTGCAAATATTCGCCTCCGGCATTAGGCAGAAGTGGCTGCCAGCCGCCATTCCAAGCCGCAACCCAATCGCTCTCCGTGCCCAAATGTGTGGGAACTATGGATGGGTATGGCGGTTTAGCCAGAAAACTCTTGCCCAGAAAAGATCCGTCAGTGATTGCTGCTCCGTTTTCAGGCAGGACTGAAAGGCTTAACTTCTCGGTGGCAAGAGTATGAAACGTCATTCTGGCCGAGTTACCGCACCATCAATTGGAACCGTTGTGAGAGCGCCATCAATTGTGATGCAGTCGCCGTTGATAAATTGGGCATCATCAGAACAGAGGAAAACTGCAAGCTTTCCGATCTCATTAGGATCTCCCAATCGTCCAGCTGGAGTCACTCTTAAAACGCGCTCTTCATCAACAACACCAAGCTCAACATCGATATCCCACATCGGGGTTCGCTGCACCCCTGGTGCAATCGCGTTGGCACGCACACCGTAAGGTGCCCATTCAGCTGCAGCTACACGCGTCATCATAATTACTGCCGCTTTTGTTGCACAGTAGGCGATTCTTCCAGGATTTGAGGTAAAGCCTCTAATAGAGGAGATATTAACAACGCTTCCAGAGCGTTGTGGAAGCAAATACTTAGTTGCTGCACGCATGCAGTAAAAAACTCCGCTTTGCATGACTCCAAGACTTATATCCCAGACTTCATCAGTGACATCTTTGATATGCGGGCCAACAAATGAAACTCCAGCATTATTAATTAAGATATCCAAACGTCCAAAATCAGAGACAACCTGTGCGAATGCAGCATCCACTACCTTTGACTTCGATACATCGACTGCATATCCACGAGCAGTTACACCTAATTTTGAAATTTCAGCGGCAGCGGCTTGTGCTGCCTCTAGCTTTAAATCAAATACGGCAATATGTGCGCCGGCAAGTGCTAATTCATCTGCTATCGCACGACCGATTCCTTGTGCAGCACCTGTGACAATAGCTACCTTCTGATCAAGTTTCTTCATTTCGTTTCCTCTTCTAATGGATGAGTTTCTTGTGGAACCAGTTTGTTTTGCAAAATTCTTACTCCCCTTTTACCGAGCCAGCGGTTAGACCAGTTATAAAGTAACGCTGACCAAAAATGTAAGTGATAAATAAGGGCAGGGTTGCAATTGTCATGCCCGCCATAATAGTTGGAATCGACAGTGAATAGCGGCTTTGAAATCCTGTAATACCGACCATGAGACTCTTTTTCTCATCACTTTGCAAAAATACCAAAGCCAACAAAAGTTCGTTCCAAGCCCAGAGTAAATTCACAATTGTTAGCGTGATGAGCGGTGGGCCAGACAGTGGAAGAACTACGGATCTAAAAGTTCTGAAATCAGATGCCCCATCAATCTCTGCCGCTTCAATCAGGCTTACCGGAATCGCTCTAAAAAAGTTAGTTAAAAGATAGATGGAAAAAGGAAGCATCAGACCGATATAGACCAGAATCAACATTCGAAACGTGGATATCCAGCCAAGTTTTGCACCCAATGTGAAAAGTGGAATTAGCAAAACTACGGGTGGAACAACCATAAGAGAGATAAGAAGACCCAGAACAGTATCTCGGCCTCTCCATTTCCAGTGAGCAAATCCCCACGCCGCTGTTGCGGCCATAACAATTGTGAATAGCACAGCTGACACAGTGACTAACAGACTATTTCTAAACCAAGTTGGGAATTGATCATTCCATGCTGCGGAGTATCCCTGGAAATTTGGATTCATAGGAAGCGACCAAGGTGAATTCAAAAATTCCTCTTGTGTTTTTAGAGAACCAGTAATCATCAGATAGCCGGGCACAATAGCCATGGCTGTAATCAATATGAGAATTAGTTGACGGGCAGTCACTCCTGCTAATTCGAGAGGCGTAGATTTCTTATTCATCAAACACGCCCTTGTTAATATTTCTTTGGATTCTAAAAAAACCAATGATAAAAACTGATGTCGCTAAAAGTAAAAGTAGTGCAGAAGTTGCGGCCAGTTCTGGCGCTTTATTTTGGAAAGCACTGCGATAAATGTAAAGCTCTGACACCACAGTTGCATTTCCTGGGCCTCCTTGACCATTAGTCATCACGTAGACATAGTTAAAGACCCAGGAGACCATGACGATTGCCTCATTGATAACATAAAACAAAATGACAGGCCGCAACTGTGGAAGTGTGACCTGGAAATGCAATCTGAAGAATCCAGCACCGTCAATGCGCGCCGCCTCTAGAGTTTCAAGCGGGAGGGAAATCAATCGTGCCAAAATCAAGATCGTGCCGAACCCGACTTCCTTCCAAATGATGATTCCACTCATCGTCCATAACGCTTGCTTGGGATCACCAAGCCAATCAAGGGCTAGGCTGTCAAAGCCCATAGCCCGAAGTGCGGAGTTAAGAGCACCATTTAGCTGCAAGAGCTGACCAAAAACCACGCCAATGACTGGAATCGGCAGAATATAAGGAAGGAAAACTGCAGATCGATAGAACTTCATTCCTTTACGGGTTTCAAAAAGTAAGACAGCACAAATAAAGCTCATTACGGCAAGAATTGGAACTGTAAATAATAGTAAAAAGTTGTGAAAAATTGCGATCCGGAAAAGTGGATCAGTTAAAACAAGTGAAAAATTTTCGAACCCAACCCAATCCCCTCGGTACTTAAAGGATTGCTGTACTAAGTCAACAATTGAATAGCCAAAAATAAGAGTGACGCATAAAGCTGCCGGAAGAATCCAAAGAATTGGTCCTGGAGTGCGCAGACGGCCGAACACCGCCCCTAAGTTTCTAGGGACGGTGAAACGGTACTCCGTCGGTGCGGGTTTGATCATTTACTCCAAGCGGTGAAGTTCTTCACAAGATTTCGATCCGTCTTGCGTAAGCGCTCCATAACAGCTTGCATATCTGCAGCTGCGGCCTTTCCAGTCTTCGTACCAGCGAGAACTAACTGCACATTTGTAAATACTGCATCAGTATCTAGCTGAGCAGGAATGAAGTTCTCTAGGTAAGGCGCACCAGGAAGTGCGCTTTGGAACAACGCCTTCTTGACTGGATCTTTAACTGAATTTAAATCAAAGCGATCATCAGCTGGCATAGATCCTGTGCGCTTGAACCAGTTGTTGAGTTGTGCCTTTTCATGGGAGAACATCAAGAAGTCAGCTGCGACCTCTTTATTCTTGCTCCATTGTGTAATGCCGATAGTCTGTGAAGTACTGCCCATCTTTCCTGCAAACTTTCCATTACTCCACTTTGGCATAGCCATAACAACAACCTTTGAGGCGCCTACTGAGTTTGCAAAGTTTGGCGCATCTGGACCGGCTACGACAGTCATAGCTGCCTTTCCGTCTTTCCATAATTGTTGTGCTTGATAAAGCTCAAGTGAGTTGATATCAGAGTTCCAACACTTGTGTTCTTGAGTCTCCTGAAGGCGAGTCCACCAATCAGCATGTTTTGCATCAGTGAATTTTTGGGTACCCACCACTGCGGCTACCACGTCCTTGCTTGATGACACTGATTGTCCACCGATAATTGAGTACAACCAACCACCGAACCAACCATCCTTAACACCACCAGCTAATGCAGGTACACCTTCAGCGCTTAGAACGTCACAAACATTGAGTAGGTCTTTCCAGGTCATTGGAACTTCCAAGTTGTACTTACTTAATACATCTGTGCGTGCAAGAACTGGGAAAGATGGATTTACATACCAAGGTGCTGTCCAAATTTTTCCTTTGAAAGATAGCTCGGTTGATGCATTGATGTAATGCTTCAACTCTGCAGCGGGAATGTAATCTGAGACTGGTGCAATTTGTCCATCCCATCCAGGTTGCTGGGCATAAATTCCACCCCAGAAGTACTGTAGATCTGGACCGCTCTTTGCTGCAGCGGCGGCGGCAAATGCAGGCACTAATCCATCAGTCGTTTGTAATACAGTTTTAATAGTTACGTTGGGACGCTTCTTTTTATATGCCTTAACTGTGTCATCAACCCACAGTTTTGCACCAGGAGCTTCCTGATCGCCCCACCACCACATAGTCAAAGTGACTGGTTTAGTGGGAAATGCTTTTTTAGATCCAACAGTTGCTGAAGCACCCGTGAAGCTAAGTGAAGTTAAGAGCACCGCGGCTGCGCAGCCGACGGCAAATGCTTTACCTCGAATTTTCATATGAACCCTTCTTTGGCCTCTGAGCCGCACCGATTTTGGCTCTAAACTGGAAAGGTTTCCAGTAGTGAAAGAATCTACTTGTCTAGGCTCACTGTCAAGGGTACGACGGCGTTTTTCTAGGGGTTTCTCCAGGTGAGACCATGCTCAATGCCGTGAGGGCCAGGGCAACTGCGGTTCTCCTGCCTCCATATAATTATGAAATGAAAAGAGTATGCGCATTGGCTCTGACTGCCCTTCTGCTGGCGCCTCTATCTGCAGCCGCAATGGGGTCAGGAGACAAATATTCGGACGCACAAACTGGCCTGACATTTACCGTTTACAAACCCAGCTACACCGTAGGCCTATCTGCTAGCAAGTTTCAACTACTGCCCTGCGGCGTTGGCGCTGAACAGTGGATATATGTGAAATACGGCGGCACCAAACGATACTTCGAAATCATGGAGACAATGGCTGGGGTCAAATGCTCAGACCCTGGACTATCGAAATACTTAAAAACCGTGACTATCAACGGGGTCAAAGCAAAACTCTATGCATATTGCGACTCAAGAAATAAAACGAACTACAAAAAGTGTTCTACTGCCGATATTGCAAGGGTTGGCGGATATTTTATGTTTACCAATAAAGCGGGTAAGAATTTAAAGCGCACCGAAATTCAAGTTCAGGCTATCGGTGGTATCACTTATGCTCAATTACTATCGGTTGCAAAGTCGCTCAAAACTGTTTCCGCGAGTGGTAAGACTTTACAGGCTTTGCCACCAATATTTATCGACCCCGCATCTACGTCACAAATATCTGTCAGTGTTGGCGACAATATTGTCTTCAACGTCACCGATCCTGAGCAGTGGAGTGCAGTCGTTACAGATTCAACAATTGCACAATTTATTGCCGGTGGTGATCAGGGAAGTTATACAACTAATCCTGCAATTAAAACCCTAACGGCAGGTACAACCGTTGTGCGTGTAACTCATGGTGCCGAAATTTTTGAGATTGATTTAACCGTTAATTCTTAGGGTGGGCCAATAACCAATCCATCACTTTCAGACTGAAATCAGATTCAAATACCGGGCCATGTGCCCCGCCATTGATAGTCCATAGTTCTACAGCTGCAGTGGGGCATGAATATTCAGTTGGCGTTGTCTCTGGGCCTTCCAGATTTGCCACTAAATTAAAAGCTGCACCCGATTTTTCAGTATTAGAACACTTGTCTATTTCTGCCCAGCGTTGTGTACTTTCAACTGCACTCGTATAGAAGTTGTTTAAAATTGACCCACCACTGTAATTAATTACAGCATCACTTGTTCCATGAATATGTAGGACGCTGACCGGTGAGTTTGCCGGACACGCTTGAGGATCAATATCCATGGCTCCTGCAAGGCCAGCTATAGCTGCGACCGTTTGGGAGTGAGTACATGCAAACTTATATGTCATAAAATGCCCATTTGAATGACCAAAGACAAAAACTCGTTTGTCATCAACGGCAACTCTGCCTTTTATCTCATCGATTATTGATTGAATATAGGCAGCGTCATCTACTTGATTATTGTAGAAATTGCAGCAGGATTTAAATGCATTCCAAAACTGGTAGCCCTGAGAATCAGGTAAACCATCTGGTGCGGCATAGATAACTCCACGTGAATGTGCAGCAAAATCCATTCGGGCGAACTTTTGATGATTCAAACTAGTACTCATATACCCATGCAGATCAATCAATAACGGTGCGGGTAACTTTGAAGAATAGCCAGTTGGCAAAGTAACAAATACGGGTCTGTCTCCCCCAGCAATAAAAGACGAACTCGTTGCAAATTCAATTGAACTTAAATCTTTACTCACGGGACTATTGATGGCTATTAATACAGCCAAAAGAAAAAGAATAAGGGCGATGATTATTGAGGGTCTTTTGCCCAAGCGTTGGGGCAAGCCACCTATATTGCTATCTCTATCCTGTTCCAAATCCTTGATTACATTGACGAAATGAAAAGCCACTCCGAGCAATGCACCAACCATCAACACCCAGACAGGTGGGGTGCGATCTGTGGCTAAGAAAATTGATCCAGGAAGTGCTGCGCAAGCCACTGCATAAGGCAGAACTGAAAGCGGAGAAAATTTAAAGTAGAAGTTATACGCGATTCCGCACGCTACCCCAAGCAGATAAACTCCGCCGCCTTTTAAACCGAGTGGGCCAAATAAGTTTGCGATAATTGCTATAGGCACAAGAATGAATGTTGCTTTTCGCAGTTGCGGGACCGTAATTGTGCCGGCAACAAGTGGTTTATTAATTCGATTATGTTTTACATCGTCTTCGTAATCATAAATATCATTGCTCCAGCCAATGACTAGCTGCCCCAAAAATACCGTCACCGCAATTACATACGCTGGGCCTTCCCACCATAATCGAGTGGCCAAAAGAAAGGAGATTGCAGTGATGAG
>WLMW01000059.1 GCA_009700025.1 Actinomycetota bacterium | reverse complement strand
GTGCAGTCACGATGGGCGGCGCTGCCGGTATCGCAACACTTGTCGGAATCACTCTTCTGATTTATCGACGTCGAACAACGGCAATGGTCTTTGCACAAACGACTAAAAATGATAAAGCGATGTATGTATTTCTTGTTGCAACTTTATTGGCTGGAAGCGCAGCGACGCTTTCTAGTGCTGGAGTTATAGGTGAAGAGCACAACTACCGAGAAACCGTTGGTCCGTGGGTTCGCTCAATTCTTACACTCAGTCCAAATGGAGAACTCATGATGGCTAGCCCGGTTGCATTTAGAGTTCATGCCGTCATTGGAATGACTCTATTTATAATCTGGCCCTTTACTCGGTTAGTTCACTCACTAAGTGCGCCCGTTGGATATCTATTCCGTCCATCAATTGTCTATCGCACCCGCGATGGTCGTGGCGTTGCCGGTAACCGTAAAGCCCGTCCAGGCTGGGAGCGCATCAAGTATTAATCGGCAGTAAAAAACCCGCGAACCGATATGGTCCGCGGGTTTTTTAACTACTAATTAAATACGCTCTCCAGTAACTGAGCTAAACAAGTGCACTGCAGATGGATTTGCAGTAACTGCGATTGTCTCGCCTGCCTTTGGAGGGTTCTTTGGATCCCAGCGCACGATAATCTGTGCGCCTTCATCTCCGGCCATTGCAAACTTCACGTTTGTATCAGCTGGCTTTCCATAAACAAATGCATCTGAACCAAGCTCTTCGACAACCTCAACGAGAACGTGGAAACCATCGCTTGCTGGGATAAAGCCCTCTGGGCGAACACCAACAGTGACTTCGCTGCCAGCAGATGCTGGAACATCGATACCAAGATTTCCGAGCATTGCCTTGCCATTAACAATTGGTGCATTAAGCAAGTTCATGGCAGGTGAACCAATAAAGCCTGCTACGAATGCATTTGCTGGATTGTCATAAAGATTTCGTGGTGTATCTACTTGTTGTAGTAGACCATCTTTAAGAACTGCAACGCGATCGCCCATAGTCATAGCTTCAACCTGGTCGTGTGTTACGTAAACAGTTGTAATTCCAAGACGACGCTGCAATGCAGCAATCTGTGTACGAGTTGCAACACGCAACTTCGCATCAAGGTTTGATAGCGGCTCATCCATAAGGAATACCTGTGGTTCGCGAACAATTGCGCGACCCATTGCAACGCGCTGACGCTGTCCACCTGATAGTGCTTTTGGCTTGCGCTCTAAGTATGGCTCGAGGTCGAGAAGTTTTGCGGCTTCAAGGACGCGACGTTCGCGCTCCTCTTTTGGTTTACCCGCAATCTTTAACGCGAAGCCCATGTTCTCTGCAACTGTCATGTGTGGGTACAACGCGTATGACTGGAACACCATCGCAATATCACGATCTTTAGGGGCAACATTTGTTACGTCACGATCACCGATTAAAATGCGACCAGTGTCGATCTCTTCTAGTCCTGCCAACATTCGTAGTGATGTTGATTTTCCGCAACCTGATGGTCCGACAAGAACTAAAAACTCACCATCATTAACAGTGAGATTTAACTTATCAACTGCAGGTGCTGTGGTGCCTGGATATATTCGTGATGCGGCTTCGAAAACTACTGATGCCATGAGATTTCTCTCCTTCTCCGGGCAGGTACGTGCCCGACGGTCCGAGGATGAAGGTGATGACCCGGTTGGGCCAGTGACGCAAAGATTACGCGTAAAGGCGGGAAATGCAAAGGCAGGCCTTGGGCAGGTGCCGTATAGTTGCCCCCATAATGGAACCTCACTCGTTGGGCTCTTTGTTGGGCGATATTGCCATTGTCGCGGCCTTGATCCTCACCGCCTCCCTTTTCGTAGCTGCAGAAATCGCCCTTATTTCTCTGCGTGATAGCCAGGTTCGCCAGCTTGCAAGTCGAGGTAAGCGTGGCGCTCGCGTGGCAAAACTGGCTGAAAACCCTAATCGCTTCTTAGCAGCCGCCCAGGTCGGAGTAACGGTCTGTGGATTTCTTTCGGCAGCCTTGGGTGCCGAAAAACTTGGCGGCTATATCATCCCCTGGCTTGAAGGCTATGGGCTTTCACATGGCTTGAGTACAACGCTCTCGATCATTGGTGTGACCTTGGTGATTGCGTATTTCTCATTGGTATTCGGCGAACTCGTCCCAAAGCGACTCGCGTTATTTCGCTCTGAGGAAATCTCGCTTGCATCGGCGGGAGTAATCGATGTTATAGCCAAGATTTTTCGACCAGTTATTTGGCTGCTCTCACGTTCTACCGATTTTGTCGTTCGTGCATTTGGCGTTGATCCAAAAGAGCAACGAAGTGCGATGAGTGAAGAAGAGCTTCTCGATTTAGTTGCAGGTCATGCCGCGCTAACAGCTGAAGAGCGCGACATAGTTGAAGAGGTCTTCAATGCATCTGAGCGCCAAGTTCATGAAGTCATGGTTCCACGCACTGAGGTTGATTTTATGGACGCCTCCTTAACCGTTGGTAAAGCGATTGAATTAGCTATTGTCATGGCGCACTCTCGATATCCAGTTGTACGTGGATCATCTGATGAAGTAATTGGCTTCATTCATGTGCGTGATTTGCTTGATACATCACTTGCAAGTAAATCCACCAAAATTATTGAAATTGCTCGTTCAATTATGTTCTTACCTGGTACTAAGGGTGTCTTACCTGCTCTAACTGAAATGCGATTACAAGGTCAGCATGTAGCAATCGTCTTAGATGAATATGGCGGCACTGATGGAATCGTCACATTAGAGGATTTAGTCGAGTGTTTAATCGGTGATATTCGCGATGAATATGATGAAGCAGAAACCGACGTAAATATTGAAGCCCACACTGGAGACTTTGAGGTCGATGGGTTAATTTCAATCGAAGATTTACATGATCAAATTCAACTTGAAATTCCCGACGGACCTTATGAAACAGCAAGTGGATTTGTCATGCATTATTTAGGCCGAATCCCACGCGAACATGATGTCGTAAATATCAATGGCTTACGTATTACGGTGCTTTCTATGGAAGGTAAAAGGGCTGGCCGTTTGTTGATTTCGAAAGCCTAAGTTCTGAAGTGGCCGATATTTAGGGTGATTTACTAATTTCGGAGGTTGTCCCCCTAAAACCGACGGGCTAACCCCTACAATTTGCTCGTACCTGATGCCTGTGGAGAGCGGTAATGGAGATGATTAAACAAAACAAGCGTGCGATTTTCTGTTCACTCAGTGCAGTTGTACTCCTGATTACATCGATTGGGCCAGCGACAGCGGCAGATAACTCACCGGGTACTGCCTGTAAAAAACTAGGGGCTAGTGCCGCTTCGGGTTCTATGACAGTGGAGTGCACCAAAGTTGCAAGCAAGCTAGTGTGGGCAAAAGTTATTATCAAAACTGCTTCCGGAGCAGATGCATCTATGGCAACTGAACTTGCTGCCCTCAAAGCTCAAGTTGAAACACTCATGAGCTCTGTTCTTTCTTTAACGCAACGCTTAGCCGAGTCAGAGGCAAAACTTGCAAGCGTCTCTGGAAATTCTTCCGGAAAGTCTGGAGCTGGATCACAAACTTCTAGTGCTGGCGAGAAATGTACTGCAGGCGGAAGTTGTGCCATTGGAAGTACCGGCCCTGGTGGTGGAATAGTTTTCTATGATGCAGGCAGTCAGCAATCTTGGGGGAGATATTTAGAGTTTGCACCCGAAGGGTGGTCAGGAAATAAATCTGATCCAACAGCAGCGTGGTGCAACATCACAACAGTTAACTTTACAGAGACCATCAAAGATGCAACACAAAAAGCCAGTGTTGGAACAGAGATCGGCAAGGGTCGCGCAAATACAAATTTAATGGCAGTTGGATGTAAAACAGGTGCTGCAATATTAGCTCAAGCATATAAGGGCGGCGGAAAGAGCGATTGGTTCTTACCATCAAGGGCTGAACTCAACGAAATGTGTAAATTTGCACATGGCCAAGCTACGGGCAATCCCATTTCTGACTGCACACCAGATGGAGATTTACGCAGTGGGTTTGCGAGCAAAAATTACTGGTCATCCTCTGAAGAGGCAACGAAAACTAATTCTGGGCAGAACTTTGGCGAAGGATTTGTACTAGGCGGCTACAGCAAAGCGGCACTGTTTTATGTGCGCCCAGTAAGGGCTTTTTAACGTAATTAAGGTTGCGCTTCTAGCTCCTCGTTAGTTTAACGACAGCGGGAGAGTCAAGGCTGAGGACCTCTGATTTCCAACCACTGTCTAGATGCTCAACTAAATGTGCAACGCCTTTATCGTGATGCCATATTTCTAGCTCAGCAAGATAGAGATTATTGATAATGATTGCACCACCTTCTTTTAATCGTGCAGGGAGGAGCTTCCACAACTTATTCCAAGTCTCTATTGAGTTTTCATGTAGATCAATACAGATGACGTCGAACGTCTCGCTATTAGCTGCTAGAAAATCAATTGCTTCATCTATGACTACGTTTACGTTAAGACCTTTAAGATTTAGCCCTGCACCACGATCTTGGTGGTCTACGGTTGTGACAGCTAAGCCAGCATCTGCAAGAACGGCTGCCATCCGTCCACGAGATGTACCAAGCTCTAAAGCAGTGCCTGGGGCATAAGGTGCGGCGTGCTCAAGAAAGACCCCCAGAAGAGTATTTTTCATTCCCCATCCAGGAATGCCCCATTGGCCAGAGCCACCTGATAACCACTGATATTTTGAAATTGCAGTGGGGTTGGCATCTGAAAATATTTCACCGCTGTCTACGAGCGTATGAAAGTGTTCATTTCTTACTACAAATGAGCGCGCAAAATGATAACCCCATACTTTGTCGCGGATGGTGCTTTTCCCAATATCGAATTGTGTTGCACCAGGAAATGCAAATGGAAACTCATGCAAGGGGATTGGTAGGGGATTGAGTTGCTGAAATGCTGTAACTATTACACCTTGTTCACTTCTATTAATACGGCCGTTATGAAATCTCTTGAGTGGCTGTGATTTCAATACGTCAGCTACATGATGCATGTAGGTTACTTTGGGTGGAAGTGAAATTAAGCCGGAATAAAGCTTGAGATTATGATTTATTGCCGATGAGTACTCGCCATAGCTTGTTTCATCAGTGGTTTCCTCTTGGCTCATTCTGACGGGATCTTTTCCAGCTTTCCAATCATCAAACCAATCAGGGCGACCAACAATCACCATATCGCCATCTAAAATCCACTCAGGTGCATTTTCCCGGACTCTTTCAGGAAACCATTTCCACCAAAATCCAAAATCTTCTTTTGGGCAGCCTGCTTGTCTGAGTAATTGGGCAAGTTGAGAATTATCGCTTTCTGTGATGGGCCACCATTCAACACTCTGATCTGCCCAAGCGAGAATGTCTCGTGCACGTTCTGGTGTAATCCCTTGAGTAACAAGGCAGTAATCAACCTCATCACCAAAGAGGCGAGTGGCCTGTGCAATGGCCGCACGTGTGACTTCATCATCTAAGCCATCACCTTTAATCCATCGAATTACAGGTCGGTTTCCGCGTTGAAATGCGCGAATATGTGAAGTTGAAAGAACACGGTCAAGAAATGCAACCCGTTTAGCACGCTTATAGTTAAGGATTTTCCTAGCTATTTCAGTGGCTAAGACTTTGCGCCTGGTCACTCGTAGTGGATATTTTAGGACTCGCCAGAAAAAGGCGATGTAAGGTCTAATTTTCCTCCACATTTACGATTTGAATTCTTGATGTTCGTAGAATTCTTCTATTGAATCACAGATGTAAGTAACATCGTCCTGGCTAAGCCCTGGATAAATTGGAAGACTTAAAATCTCATCAGCCCATTTTTTGGCTTGAGGGTAAGCATAGGGAGCTTTCCATGGCCCATCAATCTTGTTAAGAGATTTATCCCAGTGAATTTTCGTTTCAACGCCTTTACCTAAAAGGTACTCTCGCAGTGCAGTTCTACATTCGCTTCTAATCGCATAAATATGGTTGAAGGAATCTCCGTTCACAGTTATTCCTAGGTGAGATAAGCGAGAGTTATAAACATCGGCGATATTTTTCCTTTGCTCAAGCCAAGAAGGAAGATGCTGCAACTTAATACGTAAAATCGCAGCTTGAATCTCATCGATTCGTGAAGTAATTTGTTGCGGATTGCGCATTTGGTCATCACGCCCACAGATTTCCAGCATGGTTTGTGCCAGGGCTGGATCATTAGTGGTTATTGCACCCGCATCACCGAATGCACCAAGGGATTTGGTGGGATAAAAACTCCAAGCCGCTTGAGAATTTTCTGGGGGTTGCCAACCATGTGCATGTGCCGCGTCATACAGCTGAGCAGGTAATGTTTCCGGAAGTGGAATCCTGCCAAACAATAAAACTGGAACACAGTTACTCTCCGCATTTGAAATACGGCCTTCGCTATCTATCTCACAAATCTCAACTTCTGCGCCACCAAGTGCCAAACCAATCCCAGTCAGCGCCAAAGTATTTGCTTGCACCCTTACAGTCTGAAGTTGTAAAGCTTTGGCCGCAATTGTTAAGGCATCGGTTCCGCTATTGCATGCAACAGTGAATTTCTGACCGCAGAAATCCGCCCACTCCTCCTCAAAAGCTTGAGTTTGCGAACCTCTTAAATACGATGATTTACTCATGCAATCGGCAAGTGCTGAACTAATTTGGGTCGCAAGGCGATCGTTCATGGGTTTTAAATCAAGATAGGCAATCATTGAGATTTTCCACTTTCCAATGAAATTAAATAATCAGAGCGGTCGGG
>WLMW01000058.1 GCA_009700025.1 Actinomycetota bacterium | reverse complement strand
TGCGCTTCTTTGGAGCAGCTGCTGGAGCTGCTGCCTTCTTGCGCTTCTTTGGTGCTGCTTTCTTTGCTGCGGCCACGTGGTTCTCCTATCGGAATGGTTCGGATCCGTCACCCAAACCTTTTCATGGATAAGCCTGACACTAAATAGCAAAAAATGCCACATTGAGAGGAAAATAATTTAGTGCGTGTCGCAAATTCTTTTTTTATTTTTTTTATGCATTCACGGAGAATAGAAAGAAAATTTAATTATTTCTCATCGAGTAATTCATTTTCATGAAGTTTTTCGAGGGCAAATTCGTTCGTTTTTGCGTCAAAACGTCGAAATTTAGGCATAAAACTGGCCAGTAGGGCTACAACTATTACGCAGGTTATTCCGCCAGAAGTTACCGAGAACGACAGACTAGTAACTGCAGCCATTGAGGCAGCTCGCATCTGTCCTGCTAAGGGTCCGATTGAGTATGAAAGAAGTTCTATGCCGGCAAGTCGACCTCGATAATTATCGGGGATTGTCTGGTTCCACATTGTTGATCTAAAAAGGGCACTGACCATGTCGGATGCACCGGCAAGAGTTAAAAATAGTAGGACAAGAATCAGTGAGTTCCAGATTCCAGCCAAGGCGATAGCGGTTCCCCAACCCATGGCTGCCCACATAATCGCCCGCCCATGGCGAGAATAGTTTTTAGTCCATCCAGATGTCAGAGTGATGATTACCGAGCCAAATGTTCCAGCGGCATACATTAAACCGAGTGCCCACGGTGTACCCAATTGGTCTGCCCAAAATGGAATCAATGCGGTTGGCATTGCAAAAAACATTGCAGCAAGATCCACTAAATATGTACCCAGTAAATCCTGTCGTCCAAATGCATATCGAATACCCTCAATTAAACCTGCCAGAGATGGCTTTTGGGCATCTCTCGATGCTGGGATCGAGCGAACACGTGAAAGAAAAATTAGTGAGACTACAAACGTAAAGACATCGGCGGCATAACCAATAGGAATCGAAAATGTTGAAATAATAATGCCACCGATAGTTGGTCCGATGATGACACCCAGTTGCCAACGTAGACTCATCAGAGCACTTGCCGCAGGCAAGTCTTTGTGTTCGACCAATCGCGGAAGGGCGGCGTCAGCACTGGGTCTTTGAAGTCCGTTTACTGCGGCAAATAATCCCGAGACGACATAAATCAAAATCAGATTGGGATTTGGCATTAGGGCATTTATCAAAAGTATTGAGGTCAATATCAATGAGGCTGCCTCTGTCGCCCAGACCATTTTCTTGCGATCTACGGCATCGGCCAAAACTCCACCGTAAAGCCCAAAGATAATCAAAGGCAAAATTTCGACCAGCCCACTTATACCCACTGCAATGTAGGAGTGGGTCATCTCTTTAATCTGAAATGGAACCGCAACATAGGTGATCATCGACCCGAAGTATGTGATGAGCCCGGCGGCCCAAAGATTGCGAAAGTCCCTAGAATTTTTAAGGGGGGATATGTCTATCGCAATACTTGCCATAGGGAAGAGTTTAATTGAATGTCTGTTGGGGACCTGGAAAACTGCCGGATTTAACATCTGCGGAAAACTCAGTAGCTGCTGCCAGCATTTCACCACGCAAATTTCGATAAGCCTTTGCAAGTTTAGGTGGGTTTTTCGTGATTCCCATCAAGTCAGTCCAGACCAGAACCTGAGCATCGCAGTTAACGCCAGCACCGATTCCGATAGTTGGAATTGTTAAGACTGATGTAATTTCTCTCGCAAGCTCTGCCGACATGAGTTCAAGGACGATTGCGCAGGCACCAGCCTTTTCTATTGCTAGAGCAGCTTCCAAGATGGCATCACCATCGGTTCGCCCCTGGACTCTATAACCACCTAGTTGATGAAGTGCCTGCGGGGTAAGGCCAAGGTGGCCCATTACCGGGATCCCAGAAGACGTTAATTTTTCTATCGTTTCAATATGTGCACCCTCAAGTTTTACACCCATCGCGCCAGCCTCTTTGAAGAAGCGAGTACTCGTGGCCAGGGCTTGCTCAGGCGATGACTCATAAGACCCAAACGGTAAGTCGGCAAAAACTAGCGCCTGCTTAGTAGCGCGAACTACCGCTCGAGTAAGAGGAATCAACTCATCAACGGTTACAGGAATTGTGTTTTCTAGCCCAAGAAAATTATTTCCGGCGCTATCACCCACCAGCAAGACAGGGATTCCGGCTTCATCAAAAATCTCTGCGGTCATCTGCTCGTAGGATGTCAACATCACCCATTTTTCGGCACGTTTTTTCGCTGCCAATAAATCCACAATCGTGACGCGCCTGTGCTGCGCACCTCCATATAAGGCTTCCATTTGTTGTCCTCTCCTCGAAGCTTGTAACTACAAGTCCCCGGGTACGTGGATAAGGGTACCCCTGTTAGGCTTGAAATATGAAGCTGCGAGTCGCGCTAGCCCAGATCAACCCAACCGTGGGAGACCTCGTCGGCAATGCCAAACTCATAGCAGGGAGCATTGAACAAGCCAAAAAATCTGGGGCTCACATCATTATTTTCCCTGAGATGATTCTTACGGGGTATCCAGTTGAAGATTTAGCGTTGCGACCATCATTTCAAGCCGCAAGCAAAGAGATGATTCGCAAGATTGCCTCCGAGACTTCAGCAGACTTGGTTGCCTTTGTTGGATATTTAGATACTTCTGCGGAAGGTGCACCACAAAATGCTGTCGCCGTGATTTTTCAGGGTGAAGTCAAGGCCCGCTACATCAAGCGCCACTTACCAAACTACGGAGTCTTCGACGAGTTCCGAAACTTTACGGCTGGAAGTTCGAGCTTGGTTGTTCGGATCCATGGAGTAGATGTTGCCGTCGCCATTTGTGAAGATATTTGGCACTCACTATCGGATTTAGCCGTGCGCCGACCAGGGTTAGTAGTTGTGCCTAACGGGTCGCCTTACGAGCGAAATAAGGATGATCTGCGATTAGCGCTGGTTCAAGAAAGAGCGAAAGAAGTGGGCGCACCACTTGCTTATGTCAATATGACCGGTGGGCAAGATGACTTAGTTTTTGATGGTGACACAATTGTTGTAAATAATTCTGGTGCACTTATTGCACGCGCCCCACAGTTCGATGATGTCGTGATGGTGGTGGATATTGAATGTGAAGTCGGTACATCACAACCTGATGTCGTCATTACGTCAACGCAACCTGATGCTTTAGAGGAAGTCTCTGCATCTATCTCACAAGAGTTAAGCGATCAAGCAGAAATTTGGCAAGCACTTGTAGTGGGTCTTCGAGATTACATAAAAAAGAATTCTTTTACTTCCGTAGTTCTTGGTCTCTCTGGTGGAATAGATTCTGCACTTGTTGCAACGATTGCAATAGACGCATTGGGAGCTCGCAACGTCCATGGGGTTGCCCTGCCAAGCAAATACTCATCGACGCACTCAATTGAAGATGCACAAGCGCTGGCAGATGCAACAGGTATTAATTTTCGGACCGTATCCATAGCCCCAATGGTCGAATCATTTATGGCACAGTTAGATTTAACGGGACTTGCCGAGGAAAACTTGCAAGCCCGTGTGCGTGGAACAACCCTGATGGGTATTTCTAATGCTGAAGGTCATATTGTTCTGGCAACTGGCAATAAGAGTGAGTTGGCCGTTGGTTATTCAACACTCTATGGCGATGCTGTGGGTGGATTTGCTCCGATTAAAGATATTTACAAGACTGATGTTTGGGCCCTAGCCAGGTGGCGTAATGCAAAAGCCCTGGCCGATGGATTGAACCCACCGATTCCAGAGCGTTCAATCACCAAAGAGCCAAGTGCTGAACTTCGTCCAGATCAAAAAGACAGTGATTCTTTGCCAGATTATGAACTCCTAGACCAAATTCTTCGACTTTATGTTGATCAGGACCGTGGCTTTGAGACCTTAAAGGAAGATGGCTTTGACCCAGAGCTCATCACGCGAATAATCGCTTTAGTCGACAAAGCCGAATATAAGCGCCGCCAATATCCGCCTGGCACAAAAGTTTCCAAGCGTGCCTTTGGCAAGGATCGAAGATTGCCCATGACATCGGGTTGGACGCAGAGTTAATTCTGCAAATCATTCGCAAGTCGCTTAAATTTACGAAGGCAGTAAACTTAGCTCCATGCAGTCACTAATCAATTGGTTTTTTACACGCAACCGAATAGTTGATTTCTGCTTGTCTACTTCCTGCAGCTGCTGAATTTTACAGCAACTTCGCTCGTAATAATTTTTTTAAACATCCAACTCATTTATTTTTTTAGGGAGAATTATGACAATTTATAACAACATCACCGAAGCTTTTGCAAATACGCCAATGGTTCGTATTAATAAAATTAATGATGGGGCACGGGGCAACGTTTACGCAAAGTTAGAGTTCTACAACCCAACATCCTCTATAAAAGATCGCTTAGGAATCGCGATGATTGATGCGGCCGAAGCAAGTGGCGTACTCAAACCAGGTGGAACAATTGTCGAGGCAACATCTGGAAATACAGGGATTGCAGTAGCAATGGTTGCAGCAGCGCGCGGATATAAGTCAATTTTTACCATGCCAGAATCCGTATCAAAGGAGCGTCGCAAACTCATTCTCGCCTTTGGAGCCGAACTTGTTTTGACTCCGGCAGCAGAGGGGATGAAAGGCGCAGTTGAAGCCGCTGAAAAGTTAGGTGAATCGGGAGCAGTATTAGTGCGCCAATTTGAAAACGAAGCCGGCCCAGCAATTCATTACGCAACAACGGGTCCAGAGATTTGGCGTGATTTAGATGGGAAAGTAGATGCATTTGTTTCAGGTATCGGTACTGGTGGAACCATCACAGGTACAGGCCGATTTTTAAAAGAAAAGAATCCTGCAATTAAAGTTTTTGGAGTTGAACCAGCAGCGTCACCAATTTTAAATGGTGGCGCTCCCGGACCTCACCCACTTCAAGGAATTGGGCCTAACTTTATTCCAAATATTCTTGATCGCACAGTTTATGATGAAATATTCGACGCAACCGCCGACGATGCAATTAAATTTGCTCGCAGAGCTGCAGATGAAGAGGGAATCTTGGCTGGCATATCTTCGGGTGCAACATTGTGGGCAGCAATTGAAGTTGCCAAGCGGCCAGAGTTTGCTGGAAAAAATATTGCTGTAATTCTTGCCTCCGCAGGTGAGCGTTACTTATCAACCATTCTGTATCAGGACTTAGCGGAATAGATGTTTTTTCTACGTCGAATTTTTGAAGATCTCGATAACGCGCTAGCTCATGATCCAGCTGGGCGAAATCGTTTAGAGGTTGCTTTGGCATACCCAGGTGTGCACGCTGTATGGGGACATCGCATTTCGCATTTTCTGTGGAATCGCCATCTCAAATTAGTCGCACGAATCCATTCGAACTTTATTCGTAGTGCAACCGGTGTGGAAATTCATCCCGGCGCAAAAATTGGTCGGCGATTCTTTATTGATCATGGAATGGGTGTGGTGATTGGTGCCACCGCGGTAATCGGTGATGACGTCATGATTTATCACGATGTGACATTGGGGGCACGAGGTGGCGATGTTGGAAAGCGTCATCCCACGATTCACAACGATGTAGTTATTGGCGCTGGTGCACGCGTCCTCGGAAATGTTACCGTGGGCGAGGGATCACGCATCAGTGCTAACGCTGTTATAAGTAAGGACTTACCTGCACGAAGCCTGCTCAGTAGCGCCGAAAACTTCGTTATTTAGGCATTTAACACGTCCGTAACCTGCTTTTGGAACAATGTTGCCTATGTCATCAGAGATAAGCAAGCAGCAGGAGTTCGTACTTCGCACAATCGAAGAGCGAAATATTCGCTTTGTTCGATTGTGGTTTACTGATGTTTTGGGCTTTCTTAAATCCGTAGCGATTGCACCCGCTGAATTGGAAAACGCCTTTGATGAAGGTATTGGATTTGATGGATCAGCCATTGAAGGATTTGCGCGTGTAACCGAGTCTGACATGTTAGCTAAACCAGATCCCACGACATTTTCAATTCTGCCATGGCGCACGGAGTCACCTGGGGCAGCTCGAATGTTTTGCGATATCACCATGCCAGATGGCACAGCATCGCCAGCAGATCCTCGAAACGTATTAAGACGGACTTTAGATAAAGCAGCTGCGATGGGTTACACGTGTTACACCCACCCTGAGATTGAATTTTTCTTATTCAAAGCAAAACATGAAACTGGCTCAGTTCCGGTTCCGGTGGATCAAGGTGGCTACTTCGACCACACGCCGGCGGTAGTCGGACATGACTTTCGTCGTCAAGCAATCACATTATTAGAGGCGATGGGAATATCAGTCGAATTTTCTCACCACGAAGGCGGCCCGGGTCAGCAAGAGATTGATTTACGTGATGCCGACGCATTAACGACGGCAGATAACATTATGACGTTTCGCCATGTGATTAAAGAAGTAGCGATGGATCAAGGATTTCATGCATCTTTTATGCCAAAACCTTTCACCGATCATCCAGGTAGTGGAATGCATACTCATGTTTCACTCTTTAAAGGTGAAGAAAACGCTTTCTATGATGCAAATGCCCAATTTAACTTATCTACCGTTGGGCGATCCTTTATTGCCGGCATTCTTAAGCACGCACCAGAAATCACTGCAATAACAAATCAGTGGGTGAACTCTTATAAGCGCCTGCACGGCGGGGGAGAGGCACCTGCAATTATTAACTGGGGGCCAAGTAATCGCGGTGCACTTGTACGCCTTCCTATGTATAAGCCCGGCAAAGAAAACTCAACGCGCATTGAATTTAGATCTCCAGATACTGCATGTAATCCATACCTTGCCTATGCCGTGATGTTGGCGGCGGGCCTAAAAGGCGTAGAAGAGAGCTATGTATTGAGCGATTCCAATGATCCAATCTCACTTCCAACTGATCTCAATGAGGCAATTCTGCAAATGGAAAAAAGCGCATTAGTGCGTGAAACCCTAGGTGAGCATGTTTTTGAATATGTACTTCGTAATAAGCGCGCCGAATGGCTCGATTACAGTCGTCAAGTGAGCGCTTACGAATTAGATAGATATTTGCCAGTTCTTTA
>WLMW01000057.1 GCA_009700025.1 Actinomycetota bacterium | reverse complement strand
TGCTCCAACAGATCACAAGGATTATCTACACCGCGCAGGTCGTACTGCTCGAGCAGGTGAAGCTGGCACTGTTGTAACGATTGCTACGACCAAGCAGCAAAAATCAATCGGTGGGCTCACTTCTCGTGCAGGAGTCACTCCCAAGTTTGTTGGGGTTACACCACTAAGCACTGAACTTATGAAAATAACTGGTGCACAAGAGCCATCAGGAATCCCATACATTGTGCCAATCGTTGAAAAGTCAGTTCGAAGTGGTGGAAATAAGCGGCCACGTCCTAACTCAAGCCAGCGTCGCCGTCGCCCACATTAATTACTAATCGATAGGGTTAGCATCATGACAACTTTTGATGCTAATCCCTTCGCGCACCGCAGTAATATCGAATATGAGTTACCACCTTTTGCCCTAATTCGTGATGAGCACTACCTTCCCGCATTTGTCGCTGGTTGCGAGCAACAACGCGGTGAAATTCAAGCGATTATCGATGCACCTGGTGCACCAACTTTTGAAAACACAATTGTTGAGCTTGAAAAGTCGGGCCAAGTGCTTACTCGAGTTCTGAATGTTTTTTACAATAAATCTTCTAGCGATACCAGTGACGTGTTGGATGCGATTGAATCAGAGTTAGCTCCAAAACTGGCTGCTCATAGCGATGCAATCAAGTTAAATCCTGCCATGTTTGAGCGTATAAAGAGTTTGTATGAAAATCGTGAATCATTAAATCTTAATAGCGAAGATGGCTGGTTGTTGGAACGCTATTACAAAGACCTAATTTACGCCGGCGCTCACTTAAGTGAATCCGAGCGCATCGAACTCATGCAAATCAATGAAGAACTGTCCAGTTTAGAGGTTTTGTTTTCTAAGAATGTCTTATCAGATACTAATGAACTAGCCGTGGTTGTAAAAAGTGTCGAACGGCTCGATGGTTTGAGCGAGAATGAAATTTCTGCTGCAGCTGCAGCTGCAAAAGATCGCGGCTTAGCAGGATCTTGGCTCATTGGTGCAGTCAATTTTTCCGGAAATCCTGCATTAGCTTCGCTTAAAGATCGAGAATTGCGTAAAGAGATAATGCAAGCCTCACTTCAGAAGGCAAATCGTAATAATAGTCATGACAATAAACTTATTATTCTAAAGATAGTCAAGCTGCGTGCCCAAAGAGCTAAATTATTTGGATTCAATACTCATGCCGAATACATTACTGCTGAACAAACTGCCGGAAATCCTAAAAATATTCATGCGATGTTGGAGAAAATAGCGCCGGCGGCAATTCGAAATGCACGTACCGAAGCCGAGGATTTAAAGCTAGCTGCTTCAGATCTTTCAGAGATAAATAGTTGGGACTGGGATTTTTATACAGAGCAGGTTCGACTAGAGAAATACAATATTGATACCTCAATAATGCGACCTTATTTTGAACTTGACTGCGTATTAAACGATGGAGTCTTTTTTGCAGCGGGCAAGTTATTTGGTCTGGTATTTAAAGAGCGACCTGATCTCATTACATATCATTCTGAAGCCAGAGCGTTCGAAGTAAATAATGAAGATGGTTCGCATGTAGGACTATTTATTGGTGATTTTTTTACGCGTGATTCTAAACGTGGCGGTGCATGGATGAACAACTTGGTAGATCAAAGTTCTCTACTTAATCAACTTCCTGTTGTGGTTAATAACCTCAATATTCCTAAACCACCACAAGGTCAGCCTGCTTTGCTAACTTTTGATGAAACTACGACACTTTTCCACGAATTTGGACATGCACTCCATGGTTTGCTATCACGGGTGAAATACCCCCGAGTATCCGGAACAAATGTCCAGCGTGATTTTGTCGAGTTTCCATCTCAGGTAAATGAAATGTGGATTCTCTGGCCTGAAGTTGTCGAAAATTATGCACGGCATTATGTCACTGGAGAAAAGCTGCCACAGGAATGGATTGATAACTTAAAGGCAGCTGCTGCTTTTAATGAAGGCCACGCAACCACAAGTTACTTGGCTGCAGCAATATTGGATTTAGCTTGGCATTCAATCACTTCAGATGATGACGTGACCGATGTTGAAGCATTTGAGTCACGTGTAATCAAGGAATACGGCCTTGACTTTGGACCAGTTCCAACACGTTACCGCTCAACTTACTTTTCTCATATTTTTGCTGGCGGGTATTCAGCGGGGTATTACGGATATATTTGGTCAGAAGTCTTGGATGCAGACACCGTTGATTGGTTTAAGGAAAATGGTGGACTACTCCGAAAAAATGGTGAGCGCTTTAGAGATTGCCTGCTCAGTAGAGGTGGTTCGATTGATTCGATGCAGATGTTTAGAGATTTCAGAGGGCGAGATTCAAAGATCGAGCCGCTGCTGAAGCGTCGTGGATTGTTGTAACTCTTCGTACCTAGTTTGAAGAGTTAGAATCTCACCATTCACTAAAATCCGCTTATCCCGACCAAGTTCACCAAAGACAATCGTAAAGTCACGCGCACGGATATTAAATACCTTAGCTAACTCTTTGATAACCGCTTGATTAGCTTTCCCATCAACTGCTGGGGCTTGAACTGCGACTACAAGACGAGGTGGATCACCTACGGTTCCACCAACTTTGTTGTGTGACGCATTTGGACGGACCCTGATTTCAATTAAGAGCTGGTGCGCCACTTATCCCGCAGAGCCTGAAGGCCCTGATTTGCGTTGGAACCGTGGAGCAGGAGCACCGCCTGCTTGTGCGCCGCCAACTTTTGGTCCTGATGCAGTGCCACCACCTGGCAGAGATGTGTTCTTATGCTTCTTTTTTTCAAGCGCTTCTAAAAACTTTGCCCGCGCATCGTCAGCAGGTTTCTTGTCATCAGCCATATCGCAATCCTACTACTTAATCAGCGCGAGGTATTTTTATAAAGAAAATAAAGAGTGCGCCCCAGATGAGCGCTGCCGCGGATAAAAGAAAGAAGCCAAGAGAATCCGGCCAACGATATATAGAACAGGCCATAGCACCAAAGAACCCTGACAGGCACCAGAGGGTAATTGCGGCTCTTTTGCGGTTTAATCCTTTACGAATTAAGCGGTGAGACAAATGGTCCCTCCCACCTGTAAACGGTGAAATATTGTTATTGAGTCTAGAAGTTACGGCTACACAGGTATCTAAAATAGGAACTGCGATAAGTAGTACAGGAATAGCAAGTGATAAGAAGTTTGGTTTAATCCCTGGGCTTACTCGAATTGTTAAGACTGAAACTAAAATTCCTAGAAAAAGTGCGCCAGCATCTCCCATATAAATCTTTGCTGGGGACTTGTTCCAGATTAAGAAACCTAGGGTTGATCCTGCCATAACAATTGAGAGTGCGCCGATAAGAACTTGACCTCGATCAAATGCAATAAAAAAAATGAAGGAAGCTATTACTGCGACTGTCCCAGTAGCTCCACCATCCAAATTATCAAAAAAGTTAATCGAGTTACAGATTCCAACTATCCAAAGAACTGTTACTGCAACATCTACTAAGCGATTACCAAATGCAATTCCTAATGTATCCGTTGATACTAAGAGAACTGCAATTATTGCCGCAGTAAATGTTTGAGTAATTAATCGTGGCCAAGGTGCCAAGCCTTTAAGATCATCAACTAAGCCCATCGCTGCAATTGCAATTGCCGGTGCAAGAACGTAGGTCGCTAGAGTGATGTTTTCTCTAGTTAATGTTGTCGCAATAATTGCAGCATACGTTGTAGCTACGATGCCAATAATGATTGCCAAACCACCTAAATATGGCACTGGCTCAACATGAGTTTTATGCTGCGATGAAGGTGTATCCATGGCATTTATACGAATTGCAAATTTACGAATGAGGGGTGTAACTAAACCAACAATAATTAACGCCACAAAACCTAAACTTAGATATTGGAAAAGCGAATAACTCATTGAGCAGTTTTTTCCACATATTCACGTAAATGTTCTAAGACTTCTGATTCACGATATCTTCTATGTCCACCTAAGGTTCTAATTGGTGTCAGTTTTCCCGCCTTAGCCCACCTGGTGACAGTTTTTGGGTTCACATGAAATCTTAATGCAACTTCTTTGGGAGTTAAAAGAACTTCTGCATCTGGAATGCGGCTCACTGAAACTCCCAACTCTTTTTATAACCAATTCAACGTCCAATAATTTAGTGAATTATCGCTATTTATTGCCCAACATGCAATACGTGAATTACTCTAATTTGCGAGTGCATACGACTGAATTCGCTGCCAACGCGACATTAATCGCTGATATCCAATGCCTGCGCGTGCACCATCTGCAGCGGCAAGACCTTCCAAAGAAATTAGGACGTCCTCTATTGAGCTGTCGACAGATAAACCATCTTCACCATTTTCTCGAAGAGATTTATCTAAGTAAGAAGCTAGACCGCCATAATCAAGCTCCACTCGTGATTCGGGATGAAACATTGAAAGCCACTCTAAAAGATTCCCAAGGTCTTGCTCTACTGGCCCTTCGCCGAAAGCACTTACAACTATTTGATGTGCAGACTCGGCTCGTGACTTAGCTAGTGAAATAGTAGTTTGTGCATTTGAAAATAATCCATTTTCATTTTCACCGCGGTGCCGTTCATGAGGCTGAAAGAGCAAGAACCACCGAGGAGGGATCATCCAAGTTTCATTGAGAATGTGTGGAACTTTGTCTTCTAGTAAATCAACACCTGAAGAAATTACATCTTCAATTGCAGGTGTTATGAAAAAAGGAATCACAGTGCTTGGCAGTAAATCTTTGAAATTATCTAGTGCGGCCCAGCAACGTGTTGCTGTAGACCATGGTGAGACAAAACGTTCACCATCAATTTCTAAAATGTGAACTCCATCAGGACGTCCCGTGGGTGATTCAGGAACAATTAAACGCTGGATAGCTAATGACTCTTCAACGACATAACTTTGCTTATCTACATCGATCGCTTGCCACCGCAGACGATCAGCGGGTTCAAATGCAGATAGCGGTTCGTAAACTCGCAGTGATGCAACGTACGGGGTAGGTCTCACGCACGTGGGATGTAGTTGCCCTCAGCGAAGGGATCGTCATCATCTTTATTTTTTGACGTATCAACTTCGCCATGAAGCTCTTTAGCTAAACGATCGAGGTCCATGTCTTGGGCGTTGTACTTTAAATCTCGTGCAACTTTGGTTTGCTTTGCTTTTGCTCGGCCGCGACCCATATTGCGACCCCCTTACTGTATGTATTCGTCAGAGCCGTAGATTAGCGCGCCTTGTACGAACCAACCAAAGTTGAGCGTGGATCCAAGCCAGTTCTGCCTGAAATGCTGCCTGCAACCCAGGCCTTCATCCCCCGGGCAGCTAGTGAGGCTAATGCTAGATCCGCAGATTCTGGAGCCACTATGGCAGCCATGCCGATTCCGGCGTTCCATGTGCGCTCCATATCGGATTGGGGAACTCCACCCACCATCGCCATGAACTCCATCTCTACAGGCAATGACCAGGTTGAGCGATCATAAGTCGCACATAAATTTTCTGGAATTACTCGCGCAGTGTTCTCGGCAATTCCACCGCCTGTGATGTGCGAGAAGCCTCGAAGTGATCCTGACATTGATTTTATAAGAGCTAAACAATCAAGGGTATAAATCTCAGTTGGTGTTAATAAAGTTTCACCTAGGGTTTTTCCAAATTCACTCATATTCGCACTTAGTGATAGCTTTTGGGATTTGATGATATGGCGCACTAGTGAAAAGCCATTCGCATGGAAACCACTTGAGGGCATTGCAATTAAGACGTCATCTGCTTGCACAAGATATTCACCTAATTGTTTACCTGCATCAACTACACCTGTTGCAGCACCTGCAATATCAAACTCGTCGTCATCTAATAATCCTGGATGCTCAGCAGTTTCTCCACCAATCAAGGCAGTATTGGCTTTTACACAACCTCTTGCTATTCCAGCAACAATTTCAGCAATCCGCTCTGGAATAACTTTTCCAACTGCAATATAGTCCGTCATAAATAAAGGTTCAGCCCCACAAACAACTAAATCATCTACAACCATTGCAACTAAATCTTCACCGATAGTGTCGTACTTACCCATCGCACGTGCAATCTCCGTCTTTGTTCCAACGCCATCTGTCGAAGTTGCTAGCAGCGGCTTGGTCATACTTTTTAGCGCGCTTGCATCAAAGAGTCCCGCAAATCCTCCTATGCCTCCCATTGCCTCTGGTCGAGAGGCTTTAGCGATTGAGGCTTTCATCAGGCTTACTGCACGATCTCCGGCATCAATATCTACACCCGCATCTTTATATGTACTCATTTAACTGCCATGAACTTCGGTAATTTCAAGTCGCATCTTTCCCTCTGACATATCAGCCGGAATTCGGATGGGATAAACCCCGGTAAAACAAGCCGAACAGAGCTTATTTTCCGCGATTTGGGTAGATTCAATTAGTCCTTCGAGTGAAACATATTCAAGTGAATCAGCACCAATTGAACGACGAATCTCTTCAACTTCAAGGCCACTAGCAATAAGCTCGGCACGAGTTGCAAAGTCGATTCCATAAAAACACGGCCACTTAACTGGTGGCGAAGAAATACGAACATGAATTTCTCGTGCGCCAGCTTCCCGGAGCATACGGACAATTGCTCGTTGTGTATTGCCTCTTACAATTGAATCATCGACTACAACTATTCTCTTTCCTTCAATAATTTCGCGCAAAGGATTTAGTTTCAATCTGATACCTAATTGTCGAATGGTCTGTGATGGTTGAATAAATGTTCGCCCTACGTAGGAATTCTTGACTAAGCCAATTCCAAAAGAAATTCCGGAACCTTTTGCATAGCCAATCGCGGCAGGAGTGCCAGATTCTGGGATAGGAATTACGAGATCAGCATCAACAGGTGCTTCTTGTGCTAACCGAACACCAATTGCAACACGAGTTGCATGGATACCTTGACCGGCAATAGTTGTATCAGGGCGTGATAAATAGACATATTCAAACAAACAACCCTTTGGTTCGGCTACTGCCCAGCGCTGCGAACGAACTCCGTTCTCATCAATTGCGATTAACTCTCCAGGTTCGATTTCACGAACAAAAGCAGCACCGACGATATCTAATCCTGCACTCTCTGAGGCGACTACCCAACCAGTCTCTAATTTGCCAAGTACCAACGGGCGAACACCATGACGATCACGCGCAGCATAAAGTGTGTGTTCATCCATGAAAACTAAAGAGAAAGCACCTTCTAATTGTGGCAAGACTGCAATTGCACTTGCTTCA
>WLMW01000056.1 GCA_009700025.1 Actinomycetota bacterium | reverse complement strand
TAGAGGGTTGCCCTAGATTCCGACAAATGAAATCCCCTGAGTAGCAACGAGGTAGCAACGCGGATAGTTAATTGGATGCGAAATTCGATATTTGAGCGTTTACTAGGCTTATTACATGCGGTAGTGTGCGTGATTAGTAGTGCGTAAGACCTTACTTCCGTTAACTCTTAATCAACCTACGGCATCACCAATCCACCATCAACTGGGACGGTAATCCCTGTGACATAACTAGAGGCATCACTAACTAACCAGATAAGCGTTGCTGCTAACTCTTCCGGATCTCCTAAACGACCTGCTGGTGTAAACATCTTGATCATGTTGACCATATCTTTAGGCAGTTCGTCACTCATCTCTGAAGGAAAGAATCCAGGTGCGAGCGCGTTGACGCGAATGTTCTTTCGGCCAGTCCATTGAGCAGCAAGATCTCTGGTTAAACCAATCAGACCTGCCTTAGAGGATGCATAGGCCGCCTGAGGTAGTCCTTGGGGTTTTATGCCGAGAATGCTTGAGATGTTAACGATTGCGCCTCCACCCCTATTTGCCTTAGCAAAAGCTTGAGACATCCAATAAGCACCAAAGAGATTGACATCTAGAACAGATCTGAATTGTTCAGGGCTTTCATGAGTTGCAGGAACAGCTGTGCCAACACCTGCGTTATTAACCAAGATATCAACACGACCAAACTTTTCTATAGCCAAAGCGATGAGTGCATCGCAATCTTCTGGCTTGGTCACATCTGTTGTCAGGGCTGCATATTTGCGCCCTGCAGCTATCACAAGAGCCCCGGTGACTTCTAGGCGATCTGTGCGACGCGCACCGAGAACAACATCGGCGCCAGCCTCTGCTAGAGCTTTAGCAAATGCAACTCCCAGACCTGAGGATGCACCAGTGACCACTGCCACCTTTGAATCTAAACGAAAGCGATCAAGAACGCTCATTCTTCTCTCCTCAAATTGGATAACTATGCGTAAGGTTAAGGCATGGATTTTACGTTAAGCGTTAAGACAATCCAATACGCCAGTAAATTACAGGCTTTCATGGATTCAGAGGTCTTCCCTGCAGAGGCTGTCTATGAAAAACAACGCCATGAGTTAATTGCTTCTGGCAAGCCACATGCATTGCCCGCGGTTGTGGAAGAACTCAAGAAAAAAGCTAGAGCCCTTGGTTTATGGAATCTCTTTCTTCCTCACAGTACAAACCCCCACCACGGCCTAAGTGTGACTGAGTATGCAACTCTGGCAGAGATAACTGGGTGGTCACCTGAGATTGCACCAGAGGCAATTAATTGCGCAGCACCTGATACAGGCAACATGGAACTCCTGGACATGTTTGGCACAGATGAGCAGAAGAAGACTTGGTTAGAACCACTTCTTGAGGGCGAATTCGTTCTGCTTTTGCAATGACTGAGCCTGATGTGGCATCAAGTGATGCTAGAAACATAAGAACTTCTATAACAACTGAGGGCGATGATTTTGTTATCAATGGCACAAAGTGGTGGACAACAGGTGCGATGGATGAGCGTTGTCAGATTCTTATTGTGATGGGTAAAACAAACCCTGATGCCGATGATCATCAGCAGCAATCGATGGTGCTTGTTCCCATCAACACACCAGGAGTCAAAGTTGAGCGCAACTTAACTGTCTTTGGCTATGTCGATCAACACGGTCATGCGCAAGTTTCATTTGCGAATGTAAGAGTTCCTATTTCAAATTTACTTGGAGCACAAGGAGAAGGCTTCGCACTTGCCCAAGCCCGCCTTGGTCCAGGACGCATTCACCACTGTATGAGAGCTATTGGTATGGCTGAGCGCGCATTGTCTTTAATGATTAAGCGAACTATCGGGCGCGAAACATTTGGAAAAGAGTTAGTCCAACAAGGAGTAATCCAAGAGTGGATTGCCCAAGCACGTATTGATATTGAACAGGCACGTTTGTTAGTACTTAAGGCTGCTTGGATGATTGATAACGTGGGAGCAAAAGGTGCTCGCAAAGAGATTGCTGCGATAAAGGTAGCTGTGCCGCAAATGACAGAGCGCATTATTGATCATGCAATTCAAAGCTATGGCGGTGCTGGCGTAAGTCAGGACACTCCCCTTGCAGGGTTGTACGCGGGAATTAGAACCTTACGCATAGTTGATGGCCCAGATGAAGTCCACATCCGAGATATTGCACGTTTAGAAATCAAACCTTATTTGTCATGAAAGATATAACTGCGGTCCGCGATGAGGATTGCTTTGATGTTGGTGCCATGCATGCGTGGTTACGTCCCTTCATTTCACATGCCGGTGAACCAAAAGTTATGCAATTTAGAAGTGGTGCATCTAATCTGACGTACTTACTTCAATATCCAGAACAAGAGTTAGTTCTGCGCAGACCACCCGTTGGAACTAAGGCCGTCTCTGCTCATGACATGAACCGTGAGTTTTTAATTCAGTCTCGCTTAAAACCTAGCTATGACCTGGTGCCAGCAATGATTGCGCATTGCGCAGACCACTCCATCATGGGCTCTAATTTCTATGTCATGGAGCGAGTTGTGGGAGATATCTTTCGGCGAGATATCGAGAAAGATATTACTGCCGGTGATGTTGCCATCATGGCTGATTCTTTAATCAATGGTTTAGTGCAACTCCATGACGTTGATGCATCAATATTGAGTGAATTAAATAAAGGTAGCGGCTATGTTGCACGCCAAGTGGAAGGTTGGTCTAAGCGCTATCGCAACGCGCTCACTGATGATGTGCCCACTGGTGAAAAAGTAATGGCTTGGCTAAATGCAAATAAGCCAGAAGATGTTGATTCCTGTGTCATCCATGGTGATTGGCGTATAGATAATGTGGTCTTTGATTTAGAAAAGGCACGTATTGTGGGAGTTTTAGATTGGGAGCTAGCAACTGTGGGTGATCCACTCATGGATTTAGGATCTTCCCTTGCTTATTGGGTAGATAGAGATGATGAACCTTCTTTTGCATCCCTTCGTCGCCAACCTAGTCACTTAGCTGGCATGCCTACCCGCAATGAGTTTGTGGCTAGATATCTAGCTTTGAGTGGTCGCAGTTGTAGTGACTTTACTTTCTATGAAGTATTTGGCTTATTTAGATTGGCAGTCATCATTCAACAGATTTGGGCCCGCTATAGAGTGGGACAAACAACGAACCCAGCCTTTGCTGGTTTTGGCGATGCAGTCAACACATTGATTAACCGAGCAGAGGCCAAAATCAAATGAGAGCAGGGCGTATAACAGTTTCTACTCGTGCATTTGAAGTTGTGGATGTGCCAACACCATGTGCAGCTGCTGGGCAGGTGCGCATTAAAGTAGGCGCTGCCGGTGTGTGTTTATCTGATGTGCACTTTCTTGAAGGAATTTTATCTCCCGGCTACTTAGAGGGTGATTGCGTCACACTCGGTCATGAAGTTGCAGGAACAATTGATGAGATTGGCGCCGGTGTCACAACATCTTCTGTTGGTGATCGCGTTGTTGTCATTGCAGGTGAGCGCAATGCAAACCAACAGATAACAACTATGGGCTTTGATTACGACGGTGGTTGGGCCCAATATGTTGTTACAAAAGCCGAGCTCGTTGCAAAGATCCCTAATTCATTAGCTTTTGAACAAGCTGCAATCATTCCTGACGCTGTTTCAACACCGTGGGCTGCAATTACTTCTACTGCTGGCGTTGTAGCTGGTGAAAAGGTGGCTGTTTTTGGTGTGGGCGGTTTAGGCATTCATGCCGTTCAGCTACTTAAAATCATTGGAGCATCTGTTATTGCAATTGATCCACGCGAGGATGCTAGAGCTAACGCTCTAGCGCGTGGCGCTGACTTTGCTTATGCCCCTGATGATGTTGAAATCAAGAAGCACCGCGGCCTCAATGCCGCCTTTGATTTTGCAGGGGTGAGCTCAGTGAGAAAACAAGCGCTCTCATTACTTGGTGAACAAGGGCGCTTAGTCATTGTTGGTATTGCTAATGAACCTATTGTGATTCCAAACGACATGGCCTTCACCTACATGCGTACACAAATCATGGGTCACTATGGGTCAGAGGCCCATCACGTAATAGAACTGATTGAACTGGCTGCCTCTGGGCGTTTGGATCTCACTCACTCCATTAGTGAAGTCGTGCCGCTAGAACACGCAGGTATGGCACTTGATAAGTTAGCTAATAAGATTGGTAATCCAATCCGTATTGTTTTAAAGCCCTAGTCTGCGACAAACGAAATCCCCGTGTAAGAGCTTACTTCCGTTAACTCTTAATTACCGAGAACACCATTTACCCTCGTTGCAGCAGTTTCCAACAAAGCTGTTAACAATGACTGGTATGTGACTCCACTGGCCGCCATCAACTTTGGATACATAGATGTCGAGGTAAACCCAGGCATTGTGTTGAGCTCATTGATGACTACTGCACCACTTTCGGAATAAAAGAAGTCAACGCGAGCCAAACCACTGCAGCCAAGTGCTTTAAAGGCTTGAATTGCTTTGCTACGAATCTCTTCACTTGCAACTGCTGGGATTTCAGCTGGAACTTTGACAGTTGTTGCGCCGTCTAAATACTTGGCTTGAAAGTCGTAGAACTCAAATTTACTATCTATAACAATTTCTCCAACTACAGATGCAGTCACAGTTCCATCACTTTCAAGGACTGCGCACTCAATTTCACGCCCTACAACTGCATTCTCAATCATTACTTTTCGGTCAAAAGTAAAAGCATCTCTGAGTGCAGATTCCAGTTCACTGGCCGATTTAACTTTGTGTGTGCCACGGCTAGAGCCACCACGTGCAGGTTTTACGAAGCATGGATAAGAAACAGCAGCGGCATTAGCTCGCCAGTCATTTTCTGTAACTGTAATACCATCGGCTACTTGCATACCTTCGGATGAAAAAATGATTTTTGAAAATGATTTATCCATCGCCGCGGCCGATGCCATCACACCACTGCCGACGTAAGGGATGTTGGCGGTTTCAAGAAAACCTTGGATAGTTCCATCTTCACCATAGGGACCATGCAGAACTGGGAATACTGCATCGACTGTAAGCAAAGTCCCATTGACTGAAAAGCCATGCACATCGGCAACTAATGGTGTTGCTTTCTCGTCCACTATTGGAAGTTGTCCATTGACGATAGTTAGTTGATAGTTATTGGGAAGTAATACCCATTTTCCTGACTTAGTTATTCCAATCAAAATCGCATCAAACAACGAAGCATCTAATCCACTGAGGACTCCCCCAGCTGATAGACACGAGATTTCATGTTCACTGCTTCGACCACCACAAATAACGGCAATAGTTTTCTTACTCATCGAATGAAGTTCTCTCCACGCGTTGTAATCTCCATGAGGCGATCAAAGGCTTGCATGGGGGTAAGCGTGCCGGCACAAACATCGGCAACAGCTTCAATCACTGGGACCTCGATTCCGACGTTTTTTGCAATCTGCAGAACGGCACTGGAAGAGGCTACGCCCTCAACTGTTTTAGCAACCTGTTCACGCGCAGTGGTCATAGATCCGGTTCGTCCAAGAACTTCTCCAAAGGTACGGTTACGAGAAAGTGGAGATCCACAACTAGCAACCAGGTCTCCCATTCCTGCCAATCCTGCAGAACTCAGGGGATCGGCTCCATGTGCCGCCGATAGTCGAGCAACTTCATTGAGACCACGAGTAATAACCATGGCTTGAGTGTTTTCACCAAAACCCATTCCGATGGACATACCAACAGCCAAAGCGATGATTGATTTAATTGCACCTGCAAATTCGCAGCCCAAAATATCGGTGGATGTATAGACACGGTAGTAAGGCGTTGCAAATAACTTAACGGTTTTTTCGGCAATGATAGTTGTGTGAGCTGCTACGACTGCACCTGCTGGTTGGCGCAGAATTAACTCATTTGCCAGATTTGGACCAGTAATAATCGCAACGTTATCTGTCGCCATTACATCTTCGATAATCTGCGACATGCGCAGTTGCGTGGATACTTCTATACCTTTGAGGGTACTTATATAAAGCGCGTTTGGTGCTACCAATGGTTTCCATGATATTAAATTTTCACGCAGTGATTGTGCGGGTATTGCCAGTACATATATTGAAGAGTAGTCAAATGCTTCAGTCAGGTTAGTTGTTGCGCTAATTCCATTAGGCAACACACTGCTATCCAAGTATTTTGAGTTTGTTCGACTGGTATTTATCTCATCGACAACGCTTTGATTGCGGCCCCACATCAGAACATGATTGCCGGCATCGGATAGGACTTGGGCCATGGTGCTTCCCCATTGACCTGCCCCGAAAACAGTGACTTTGCTCATCGCATCTTCTTAAAATTTCCGGTGCGCGGCAAATTCGAAGTGTGTGGATCAAAAATTTCTAGTGGACGCTTTTCACCGCGAAGCTCTTCTAATAAATCCGTAATTGCCCTCATGACAAATGCAGTTGCCTCAACAAGTGCGTCTGGATCATTTTCTCTGCCGTACCACGGCGACAAATCCAATGGCTCACCAACTAATATTTTTATTGGAGTTCGTGGGAAAAATTTAATCTTTTTTTCATATGTAGGCATGACAATTTGTGAACCCCACTGCGCAATGGGAATCACTGGGGTTTGCGTCATAATTGCTAATCGAGCTAAACCGGTTTTTGCAACCATAGGCCAACTATTTGGATCGCGCGTCAGTGTTCCCTCGGGGTACACACCCAAGAGATGACCTGCCTTGAGAACTTTTACTGCATGCTCCAGTGCCTTGGCTGCATCTTTGCCCTCGCGTACGACTGGTATTTGTCCTGCAGCTAAAACAATTTTCCCGATGATTGGAACTTTAAATACGCCTTCTTTGCCGATATACCGCGGTGCACGGCCACTTCGATAAAGAAAGTGCGTGAGAAATAAAACATCTAGATAAGAGACGTGATTGCTTGCAACGATTATTGACCCAGTCTTTGGAATATTTCCAGCCCCACGCCAGATTTTTTTACCGACTAAGTTGAGGATGGGTATAACCACCGTTGTTCCTATTTTAAAAGCCAAATTGGTACCCAGTGGCTTTCCTACTGGTGGAGCATATGAAACCTTGTACTCCCTCATGTTCCAATATTAGTGCGTAGAAACAGAAAGCGGGACTAGCGTTCGCCAGCCCCGCCTCCTTAAGAAGAGTTACTTCTTCTTGGCCTTCTTAACAACCTTCTTGGCAGCTGGCTTCTTTGCAGCAACCTTCTTCTTAGCAGGTGCCTTCTTGGCAGCTGGCTTCTTTGCAGCAACCTTCTTCTTAGCAGGTGCCTTCTTGGCAGCCTTCTTAGCAGCTGGCTTTGCTACAGCCTTAACAACTGGCTTTGGT
>WLMW01000055.1 GCA_009700025.1 Actinomycetota bacterium | reverse complement strand
ACCAACAGTGCTTTCAGGATTTTCAAAGTCAACCTGAGAGAGGATTCCTATTCTTGAAGAGTTGGATTTAGTCACCCGTCCCGAATCAGGTGATTCAATTCCAGCAATAACTTTCATCAGCGTGCTCTTGCCAGAACCGTTACGCCCAACGATTCCGATACGGTCGCCCTCGGAAACTCCGAGTGAGACACTCACAAAGAGCTCTTTAATATCAAAGGCTTTTGACACCTCTTCGATATTTACAACATTGCGCGCCATGATGGGAGAGCGTACCTTTCATCCATGAATGTCACTGACCGTGAATATGCGCAGGAACTTGATAGAAATGACCCATTAGCCCGTTTTAAAGCGCAATTTGTAGTAACTGATCCAGAGATGTGTTACCTGGATGGAAACTCATTAGGAAGATTGCCTCAGGCCACGATCACCGCCGTCAATGACTTTATGACAAAAGAGTGGGGTCCTGAAGTTGTCACGGGTTGGGGGCATTGGGTTGATGAAGCCCAACCCACGGGAGATTTATTGGGGGCCGCAGCTTTGGGTGCCGGCCTAGGACAGGTTCTTGTTTGCGACACAACATCGGTAAATTTTTATCAACTCTGCTTAGCGGCAATACACGCTCGACCTGGCAGAAAGACAATTATTACTGACGCTGCAAATTTTCCAACAGATCGATACATTCTTGACGGGATAGCTAAACAATTTGGCTTAAACCTGGTAATTATTAATAATGAAAATCCAACCATTGCCGTGCATGAGCGAGTAACTACCGAGGTTCTCGCACCATATTTAAATGATGATGTTGCGCTTGTGACTTTAGAAGTAATCCAATATCGATCAGGTGCACGTACAGACATTAAATCTATAACTGAACAAGTGCGTGCAATTGGGGGATTAGTTGTTTGGGATGCTAGTCATGCAGTTGGCGCAATAGAATTAAACTTGGATGAAAATGGTGTCGATCTCTGCGTTGGTTGCACATATAAATATGGTAACTCTGGTCCAGGATCACCTGCCTGGTTTTATGTCAGTAAAAAAATCCAAAGTGAACTACAGGTACCAATCCAAGGTTGGTTTGCTCAAGGTGCACAGTTTGAGATGGGTCCAGTTTTTGAGAAAGCAGAAGGTATTCGCGGATTCCAAATTGCAAGTCCTTCCTTAATAGGAATTCGTTGCGTTAAGACTGCCTTTGCAATGATTCAAGAAGCAGGAATTGATGAGATTGCAAAGAAAGCAGCTAGAGGAACCCAGATGATGATTGAGCTCTTTGATGCTTGGTTAAAGCCATTGGGTCTTGAGTTAAATACCTCTCGGATTGCCTCTGAGCGTGGTGGGCATATCTCGTTAGTGCACCCCGATGCTGCTCAGATTTGTATCGCACTCAGGCAGATATCCAACGTAATACCGGATTATCGCACTCCAAATTCAATTCGTTTGGCGATCTCACCATTAACAACCTCTTACACTGAAGTCTGGGATGGTTTTCAACGAATGCGTGATTTAGTGGCAACGGGCCGCTACAAAGAGGTTAAAGAGGGTGGTTCAAGAGTCACATGAGCGATGAAAACTTTGATTCAGCGCTAACTTATACATCTTACTTAGCTGTTGATGAACTATTGAACTTGCAACGTCCGCTTTCAGTTGGTCCCGAACATGATGAAATGCTTTTTATTATCATTCACCAGACCTATGAACTATGGTTCAAACAGTTGCTCCATGAGTTTGCACAAGCACAACGCGCTATGGAATCTGGAGATACACATTATGCATTAGCTATTCTGGGTCGCATTCGCACAATTATGAAAGTTTGTGTGACACAGATTGACATTTTAGAAACCATGACTCCGTTACAGTTCAATTCCTTTCGATCATACTTATCGTCTTCAAGCGGCTTCCAATCTGCTCAGTTTAGAAAAGTAGAAGCATTACTTGGTCGTCGCGATACGAAAATGGCGGGACATTTACCGCCAGCGGTACAAGCAGAAATTGCTTTGATAGTTTCTGAAAACTCTGTATGGGATTCAGCGCTTGCTTATTTAGCAAAACGTGGCCACCCCATTCCTCAAGATGTACTTGGGCGCGATAGAACATCTGGGTATGAAGCAAATCTGGCCGTACAGGATGTCTTGCTAGATATTCACCGCACCGATCCTGAAAGTGCAATGGTCTGCGAGCGCTTGTTAGATATTGATGAAGGTATCCAGGAATGGCGTTATCGTCACGTGAAAATGGTTGAACGCACTATCGGCCATAAAATTGGCACGGGTGGATCTAGTGGTGTGGAATACCTCTCAAGCACGCTGTTTAATCCAGTCTTTAAGGATTTATGGGAGATTCGCTCTCGTTTTTAAATCGGTAAGCCTCGGAGCACAATCTCTGATAATTCTTTGCGTTCTCGAACGGCATTCTCGCGGTCATAAGCGGGACCCTCAAGCTGATCAGCAGGAGCTTGCTTACCTATTGCAACGATAACCAATGGCTTTTGTCCCTCAAAAAGTTCTGCGGCTTTTTCTGCATCAAAGCCAGCCATTTGGTGCGCTACGAAACCTCGATTGTGTGCCTCAAGGGTTAACTGTGCGACTGCAAGGCCACAGTCATACATGAATGTTGGGTTTGCACTTCCGTCTTCCCGAGAAGATTCTCCACCGACAGCTACAAGAATTGAAGCTCTTAAAGCCCAGGCCTGATTAAATGGCACTAAAGAAGAAAGAATTTTTGCAAACTCATCATCACCTCGTTGCCCAACTACAAAGCGCCAAGGTTGCAAATTATTTGCCGAGGGTGCCCAGCGGGCGGCCTCAAGTATTGCAATCACATCTTCACGAGACATGCTGGCCGTCTCATCCAATGAACGTGGACTTCTTCTTTGGGCAAATAGTTCATGAATCTCTACAGCTGTTTTTGCTCTCATCATTTGGATAATCTTAATAGGCGCATACAAATTCTGCATGGTCAACTACTGCTAACTAGCGTGAGTAATAAACAAAGATAAAAACTATTGAGATGATAGCGCCAGCTGAAATAAGAAAATAGTTCGCCCATTTAGGTAAACCTGTCCGATCAGCGGCCTTTGTAGCCATTTTCTTAGTGTTAAGAATTGCCTCTCCAGCCCAAGCAAACTCAGTGGCTAAAATACCGAGTCCTGCTAAAACTATGAGAATGCCTGGTCCGGGTCCAATAAGAGCTATTGCACCAGCAACTGTTATTCCGCCGCCTAAGAATCCGATGAAAATACGCCACAGTACGCGCCCTGCTGGCGACTTCTTTACCCAATCTCTAAATCTCATTTCTTACGCCTTACTGAAATCTGATGTCCATAGGCTACATCAGCGATTGCTTTTCTTCTTTGTATGTATTTATCTGAAGAGCCTGACACCAGATGTTCAAATCGAACATTGCCCTTAATTAACGGTCGCAACTCTTCTGAATTTGTCTGAGCTCCAAAGATTGGTGGTTCTTGAGCAATCTCTTCAACGACGATATGAGGATGAATAAAGCGATAGACAAGTGCTAAACGCCTGAGCCCAAGGTTTGCAATATGTCGCAATCCGCGGTTGAAATGATCTTGCACCATTAATCTATAGAAAGTGAAATTTTTTGCACTGGTTGGAGTTTTTTCAGTTGCCAAATTAAACAACATTTGTGCAATTTCCATTCCGCCTGTGGTCTCTGGAAGCTGCGCACATTTAGCGGACAAACTTGCCCGAACAGATGAATCTTGGAGTTTTCGCACAGTCGCTGTTATGTCCGAGACATCCTCTTGATCTGCCCGAAGAGCAAATCCAAAATCATGACACCAGCGTGCACGCGCTTCTTGATCATCAGTTCCTCGAATATTTGAAACAAAGACAGTCGGGATTTGTGCAGGTAAAAGTTCGTGTACACCGTTATAACCAGTGGCACATATTCCTACATCAAAGGCGTTCAGCACATCAGCTAATGGAAAGTAACGAACAACCTTTAAATCTAAACCTTCAGGTGCAAGTGATTTACCATCTTTATCTATTGGAGCCTTTGTTAAAACCACTTGCAGATTCTCCCAACCCAACAAGCCTTCGAGCGCTGCGGTCATCTTGTGGTTAACGTCGCTATCACCAGTGCCTAACTGCACAAGTGCTACAGGTCGATTAAGGTCAAGGCCTAATGCTCGACGCGCATCATCGCGAGAAAGTGCAGAAGTTTTGCGAAAAAGCGATACTGGTGCGGTTAAAACTGAGTCTGTTCGTGAAGATGTTGGACCAAAATCATACGCGCGCGCAATATCTCCAGGTTCGATAATCGAATCCATCATTTTAGATTGCAGACCTAAAACAAAACGTTGTGGTTTCTTCTGCCAAAGACCACGTCGTACCCACACAAGTTTTAAATCAGGGTGCGCATTTTTTGCCGCGATAACACCTGGATAAGGCACGACTCCATCAAAAGATAAAACTTTTGCATCTGTTTCTTCAATAAGAGCCAATAAACGATCACGAAGATAGACATCCCATTTCTCGCGAGTCATCCATAATCTATCTCGACCCGGAATATACTCGCAGCGAATATCCATAAACGAAGGAATCTCGGCAATACCGCCTGCCATTGAAACAATTATTGGATTTGCAAACTCTTTAAGGGCAACGGCAACTGCACTTGCCCGTGCGAGGTGGCCCATTCCGACGCCATTACTTGTCGCCAGAATGATTGTTGGCTTGCTCATGTGGCTAAGCCTACCGAAATGCTGAGATGATTTAGACTCAACTCATGAAATTAGTTGCTTCACGTGCCTTAATAAACGGACAACTAGAGTCGAATGTCTGCATTGAATCCACGGATGGGATTATTTCTGCTATTGAAGTTAACTCTGCACTCCCTACAACTATTTCGGGGGTGGTTCTTCCCGGATTTGTAGACATACATACCCACGGTGGTGGTGGTTACTATTTTTCTGCATTAAAACCTGAGGAGATTTCAGCTGCTATAGATACACATCATGCTCATGGGACAACTTCGATGCTAGCAAGCCTTGTTACAGAGCCATTAGAGAATTTGCTCAAACAAATAGAAGCACTCGCACCGTTTGTAGATAAGAGTTGTATTAAGGGAATACATTTGGAAGGCCCCTACCTTGCGCACTCACATTGTGGAGCCCACGATCCAGCACTTCTTCGGACGCCAGATATTGCTGAGTTAGAACAACTGATTTCTGCATCAAAAAACTCAATCCGAATGGTCACAATTGCACCTGAGTTAGATGGAGCGGTTCCTGTTATCGAATTCTTATGCAACAAGGGGATAGTTGTTGCCCTGGGGCATAGTGGTGCAGATGCGGTAAAAACAAAAGCTGCAATTAAAGCTGGCGCGGCAGTTACTACCCATTTTAATAACGGAATGCCAAAATTAGACAGTGGAGAAAATATATCTTCTGCTTCACTTAATAATTCAGGTGTTGCCCTCGAACTGATTCTCGATGGAGTCCATATAAATTCAGTTGATTGTCAAAGAATTCTTGATGCGGCACCACATCGCATAGTCGCAATTACTGATGCAATGTCAGCTGCAGGGAGTATCGATGGGGATTACACCATTGGAAAACTTGGAGTCCGCGTACAAGATGGCATTGCACGACTTACATCTAATGGGGCGCTTGCTGGAAGTACTTTGACGATGGATCGAGCGTTTCTTAATTTAGTCAATAACTTTGGGTTCTCAATAGCCGATGCCAGTCATGCAACATCTACTTTGCCAGCCAAGATAATTGGTCTTACTGAATCTGGAAGCATTGAAGTTGGTAAACGAACAGAATTAATTGAATTTGGTACTGATGAAACAATTAATCTGATTTAGGAACTAACTTCCCCAGGAAGAGTGCAGTGGTCGCCCTTCGGCATAGCCCGCTGATGATTGAATTCCAACAACAGCACGATCTGCAAATTCATTGAGTGTGCGAGCGCCAGCATAAGTACATGAAGAACGCAGACCAGCAATAATTTCATCAAGCAAGTCCTCAACACCTGGACGTTTTGGATCTAAATACATTCGAGATGTAGATATTCCCTCTTCGAAAAGAGATTTTCTTGCGCGCTCAAATGCATCTTCACCACTGGTCCGCGCCGCAACTGCACGAGCAGATGCCATTCCAAAAGACTCCTTAAATAGTTTGCCGTTCACATCGCTTTGTAAATCCCCGGGTGATTCATAAGTTCCGGCAAACCATGAGCCGATCATGACCTGTGACGCACCTGCGGCGAGTGCTAAAGCAACATCGCGCGGATGGCGAACCCCTCCGTCTGCCCACACATGTGCATTGTGTTTTTTAGCTTCAGTTGCACATTCAAGAACTGCAGAAAATTGTGGACGGCCTACTCCAGTCTGCATGCGCGTTGTGCACATTGCACCAGGACCTACTCCCACTTTTACAATTGTTGCACCGGCTTCAATTAAGTCACGCGTTCCATCGGCGGTGACAACATTCCCAGCCACGATTGGTACAGAACTTCCTAAAGATCTAATCGCATTCAATACTTCAATCATTTTCTTCTGATGCCCATGTGCAGTGTCAACAACTAACACATCTGCGCCCGATTCAATTAATGCTGCTGCTTTAGATGCAACATCACCATTGACGCCTACTGCTGCAGCAATGCGCAATTTTCCTGCATTATCAATCGCCGGTGTGTAAAGAGTTCCTCGAAGCGCACCGATTCGCGTCATGATTCCAACTAAATTACCATTACTAGAAACTACAGGAGCTAGTTTGTGCCGATGCAGATTGAGGAACTCAAAAGCTGCACGAGAGTCTAAGTCTTCGGAAATAGTTATTAACTCTTTACTCATAACTTGATGCAGTTGTGTAAAGCGATCAACGCTTTTGCAATCTTCTTCAGTGACAATGCCAACTGGTTTTCCACTATCGACAACAACAATTGCCCCATGGGCGCGCTTGTGTAACAAGCTGACAGCATCGGCAACAGTCTGGTGTGGGCTTAATGTAATTGGTGTATCAAAAAAAGTGTGACGGGATTTCACCCACTTAATGACGCTATCTACTATTGCGTGAGGGATATCTTGCGGGATAACTGTCATTCCGCCTCGGCGTGCCACCGTTTCCGCCATTCGTCGTCCAGAAATTGCGGTCATATTTGCGACTACTATTGGGATTGTTGTCCCAGTCCCATCATGTGAGTTTAAATCGACATCCATACGACTGGATAACTCTGATGCACTTGGCACCATAAACACATCGTCATAGGTGAGATCGTGGGTGGGATTATTTATGAAGCGCACGTGGGTTAACAATACTCAGGTAGAATAGAAAGATGTCTAATCCACTCATTTCTGTACGTGGTTTAACCAAGGTTTTCGGGGATTTCACCGCTGTAAACGGCATCGACTTCGATGTGGCTAAGGGTGAGTCCTT
>WLMW01000054.1 GCA_009700025.1 Actinomycetota bacterium | reverse complement strand
CTTCTATTCAGAGGTTGGAAAGCGCGGAGTAGATAATGAGCCAGACATCGTCCAAGCATCTTGGGCATATGACTGGGCAGCAGCCTCTGGAATTGTCTATGCATTATTTGACGGTCGCACAATGACCTCAACTGATTCACGACAAAACTACAGCCGCGCTAACTTCCCTGACCTAAAGGCATTGTTCATCAAGGCCGATAAGTCATCAACTGCTGTCCAAGAGAAGATCTTGGGCGATATTGAGCAAGATCTTGTTCAAGTTAAAGCAGCGCATCTCAACATTTACTTCGAGAACTCTGCATATATGGCAGGTTCAAAGCTAGGTGGCCTACAGATTGACGGTGGATTCTCTACCCTCAGCCCATTAGGTGCTTTCGTTAAGAAGTAAAAAACCGTTATTGGTGGGTGATGGCAGTTCTCTGTCATCACCCACCAATATACAAATAGCATAAAAAGGGACTTATTAATTATGTTTAGTTACTTGATACGGCGCGTAGTCAGCGGTGTCGTTGTCTTGGGCATAGTCTCTGCCATTGTTTTTGGAATATTTTTTATTCTCCCTGCTGACCCAGCACGTTTATCGTGTGGCAAGACGTGCTCAGAAGAGTTAATCGTAAAAATTCGCCACACGTTGGAGCTAGACCAAACTCTTCCCGTCCAGTATGGGCGATTTATTAAAGGCATTTTCGTTGGTCGAACTTATCTGGGTGGCACTGAAGCTGAGCTGAATTGTTCTGCACCCTGCCTTGGATACTCTTTTCAAACCGATCAACCTGTTACGGCGCTTTTAAAAGACAGACTTCCTGCTACGGCATCCATCGCATTCGGTGCCTCAATATTATGGCTCTTAATCGGACTTTCGAGCGGAATAGTTTCAGCGCTCCGCAGAGGCACATGGGTCGATAAAATGTCACAGGGAGTTGCATTAGGTGCAGCTTCACTTCAAATTTATTTTGTGGGATTAGTTCTGCAATTCATCTTTGTTAACAAATTAGCGTGGCTACCGACTCCAGGTTATTCATCGCCATTTCAATATCCACTTGACTGGGCGAAACAAATGGCTCTGCCATGGATTACTCTGGCCTTTCTCCTATCCGCAATTTACTCCCGTTTAACGCGTGCCGGAATGATTGAAATCATGGGCGAAGACTACGTTCGTACCGCACGTGCAAAAGGATTAAGCAATAGAACTATCAACCTAAAACACACGCTTCGTGGGGCAATTACGCCTATAGTCACAGTTTTTGGCCTTGATTTGGGTGGTTTATTAGGTGGCGCGGTGATTACAGAGTACGTCTTTAATATTCCGGGGCTGGGCAAACTATCAACCGATGCAGTTTCAAATCTTGATCTTCCAGTCATAATCGGCACCGTCATGTTTTCTGCATTTTTTATTATCATTGCCAACATATTGGTTGACTTGCTCTATGCAGTGCTGGATCCGAAAGTGCGAATTCAGTGAGCAATTTTCTTGAAGTCAAGGATTTGTCGGTTAGTTTCCCAACAGAAGATGGTCTGGTTAAAGCCGTAGATAACCTTTCATTCTCACTTGAGAAGGGCAAAACTTTAGGCATAGTTGGTGAATCAGGTTCAGGAAAATCTGTTACGAGTCTGGCAATTTTAGGTTTGCATAAGGGCAGTACAGCAGAGGTAACCGGAGAGATTTTAATTAATGGCCAGGATATAAATTCCATGCCTGAAAATGAAGTTCGTTTATTGCGTGGAAATCTCATGTCAATGATTTTTCAAGATGCACTAGCGGCTTTACATCCATATTACACAGTAGGAAACCAGATTGCAGAGGCTTATCTGGTGCATAACAAAGTTTCAAAGAAAGTGGCAAAAGAGCGAGCGATAGAAATGTTGGATCGTGTTGGAATTCCAGAGCCAAAAAAGAGAGTTGATGACTTTCCTCATCAATTCTCAGGTGGAATGCGCCAAAGAGCGATGATTGCTATGGCCCTCTCATGCAACCCATCGTTATTGATTGCCGATGAGCCAACCACTGCGCTAGATGTCACAGTGCAGGCACAAATTATTGACTTGTTGCGTGATTTACAGAAAGAGTTCAATACCTCAATTATTTTGATTACGCACGACTTAGGTGTTGTTGCCGAAACTGCAGATGACATTTTATTAATGTATGCAGGCAAAGAGATTGAATATGGAACCGTCCGCGATGTACTTCAAAAGCCTCAACATCCATACGGATGGGGATTATTAACCTCTATACCAAGGCTCACCGGCGACCCAAACAAGAACCTTTTGGCAATTGCTGGAACTCCACCGTCATTAATTTCGGTACCAAGCGGTTGCGCTTTTCACCCAAGATGTAGTTATGTGACTCAAGTAGGCAGTGCCTGTTCTTCCGCAATTCCTGAGTTATTGCCTATACATTCTGGTGCTCATCATCTTGTGCGCTGCCATTTAGAAAGTTCAGTACGCGAAGACATATTTAGAACTCAGGTGGAGCCAAGCTTATGACCAGTATTTTAAAAGTAGAGGGATTAACTAAACATTTCCCCGGCAATAAGCATTCTCTTTTAGGCAAACGCGATGTCGTTCAAGCAGTCGATGGAATTTCATTTGAAGTCGCTAAAGGTGAAGCGATTGGTTTGGTTGGTGAATCCGGTTGTGGAAAATCAACGACTGGGCGATTAATTACCAGATTATTAGAACCTACAAGCGGAAAAATTGAATTCAATGGGATTGACATAAGCCATCTATCAAATTCACAGATGCGTCCAATCCGAGAAGACTTACAAATTATCTTCCAAGATCCATACGCCTCGCTTAATCCACGCCACACGGTAGGAACTATCGTCGCTTCACCTTTTCGAATCGGTGGAGTAACGCCAGAAGGTGGCGTTAAGAAGCGAGTACAAGAGCTGTTAGAAATTGTGGGGCTAAATCCAGAGCACTACAACCGCTATCCACATGAGTTCTCTGGCGGCCAACGCCAACGTATTGGAATTGCTCGTGCGCTAGCGCTTCGTCCAAAATTAATCGTCGCCGACGAACCAGTCTCGGCTCTAGACGTTTCCATCCAAGCTCAAGTTATTAACTTGTTGAAAGATCTGCAAAAGCAGTTCGATATAGCCTTTATCTTCATCGCCCACGATCTTGCCGTCGTTCGTCATTTTGCTCAGCGGGTTGCAGTTATGTATTTAGGAAATATCGTTGAGATTGCAGATAGAGATACCCTGTACAGCAATCCAAAACATCCTTATACGAAAGCACTCCTTTCTGCTGTTCCTGAAGTAGATCCAGATGCAATAGGTTCGAGGGAGAGAATTCGGTTAACGGGGGATGTGCCTAACCCAATTAATCCTCCCTCTGGATGTCGTTTCAGAACTCGGTGCTGGAAAGCGCAGGACATTTGTGCGACTAATCCACCAGAGTTACTCCACATTGGCAGCTCACAGGTTGCTTGCCATTTTCCTGAACAGTAAATCATGAAAGTTTTAACGGTCAACATCACCTCGATTATCCATGAAGGTGAATGGACCGGAAGTGAAGGAAAAACTGGAATAGACAAACGCTCAACTGCTGGTGCTGTGAGATTTGCAAATGAACAGTTAGAAAATGATGTCATTGTTGATCGCAAGCATCATGGTGGTTATCACCAAGCTGTCTATGCATACGCGCGCGAGGATGCTGATTGGTGGGAAAAAGAGTTAGGAACTTCTATCGACAATGGACGATTCGGTGAAAATCTCACGACATTAGGTATTGATGTGAACGCTTCCATTATCGGTGAGCAGTGGAAAATCGGTTCGACAATATTGGAAGTTTCGCAACCACGCATTCCTTGTCGTGTATTTGCAGGTTTTTGGAACCGACCAACCCTGATTAAAGAGTTCATGGTAGCTGGAAAACCGGGCACTTATTTAAGGATTATGCAAGAAGGCGAAATTCAAGCAGGAGATGAAATCGAAGTGATTCATGTTCCATTTCACGGAATTAAAATCTCTGATCTATATGCTGCAAAAAATGGCGAACGTTCAAAAATCAATGAAATTGCCGAAGTCAAAGAACTTTCACCTGAATATCAAGAGTGGGCTAAAAACCTACTTTCATAGCACTTTGCAAGGCATAGCTTGCCCGATAGGCTGGCCGGCATGACTTCTCGCATTCTGCATGCGGCTACTGGTTCCAACTTAACTGCGCAAGGTTGGGCTCAAGAAGCTGCTATTCGTATGTTGCATAACAATCTAGATCCAGCTGTTGCAGAGCACCCTGAGAACTTAGTTGTCTATGGTGGTACCGGTAAAGCTGCTCGAAACTGGCCATCATTTGATGCCATCGTAAAGTCACTGACCAATCTAAAAGATGACGAAACTTTATTAGTGCAATCCGGTAAACCCGTAGGTGTTTTCCAAACACATGAATGGGCACCTCGCGTTTTAATTGCAAACTCAAATTTGGTGGGGGATTGGGCTAATTGGCCAGAGTTTCGTCGTTTAGAGCATTTAGGTTTAACCATGTATGGGCAGATGACAGCAGGATCATGGATTTATATTGGCACTCAAGGAATTTTACAAGGAACGTATGAGACTTTTGCCGCCGTTGCCCAAAAGCGTTTCAACGGCACACTCCAGGGAACACTGACACTGACTGGCGGCTGTGGCGGAATGGGTGGTGCGCAACCTCTTGCCGTCACAATGAATGGCGGAGTTTGTTTAGTTATCGATGTTGATAAGTCACGCTTAGAAAAAAGAATTGAAACTAGATATTTAGATGAAATTGCCGATAGCGTCGATGATGCTGTAGAACGAGTTTTGAAAGCAAAATCCTTAGGAGTTCCACTTTCCGTTGGTTTAGTAGGAAATGCTGCTGAACTATTTCCGCTGCTGCTTTCAATGGATGTACCCATTGACATTGTTACCGATCAAACGTCGGCGCACGATCCATTCTCATATATTCCAGCTGGGATTGATGTTCATAGCGCGGCGCAGATGGCTAAAGATGATCCCGCCGATTTCACTAAGCGTTCACAAGCATCAATGGCAAAGCATGTTGAAGCCATGGTCGGCTTTATGGATAAAGGTGCTGAAGTTTTTGATTATGGTAATTCGATTCGCGATGAAGCCCGCCAAGGTGGATTTACGCGCGCTTTCGCCTTCCCTGGCTTTGTTCCGGCATATATTCGCCCGCTATTTTGCGAAGGCAAAGGCCCGTTTCGTTGGGTGGCTTTATCGGGGGACCCAAAAGATATTTACCGCACCGACAAAGCCGTCCTAGATTTGTTTCCAGAAAATGAAGGTCTGCATCGTTGGATAACAATGGCGCAGGAAAAAGTTGCTTTCCAAGGATTACCTGCTCGCATCTGCTGGTTGGGATACGGAGAGCGCGATAAAGCTGGCCTAGCATTTAATGATTTAGTTGCACGTGGTGAAGTCTCTGCACCGATTGTTATCGGACGTGACCATTTAGATTGCGGCTCTGTTGCATCACCGTACCGCGAAACCGAAGCAATGCTTGATGGCTCCGATGCAATCGCAGATTGGCCACTATTAAATGCCATGGTGAATATTTCTTCAGGTGCATCATGGGTATCTATTCACCACGGTGGCGGCGTCGGAATGGGTAGATCCATTCATGCGGGTCAAGTTTCAGTTGCCGATGGAACAAAGTTAGCTGCACAAAAGTTAGCTCGCGTATTAACAAATGATCCAGGTATGGGAGTGATTCGCCATGCCGATGCTGGTTATGAAGGCGCAATCGATACCGCGCGCGAGCGACATGTGCATGTTCCAATGTTAGATATTGAATAAGTTATGACAAGCACTCTTATTACAAATATTGGTCAACTGGTAACGAATGACCCGAGCCATGATGGAACCAAACTTGGTTTGGTTAAAGATGCCGCACTACTTATCGAAGATGGTGTTATTGCCTGGGCAGGCTCAAATACCGATGCCCCAACCCATCACATTAAAAAAATAATTGACGCCGAAGGAATGTGTGTTTTGCCTGGTTATGTTGATAGTCATACACACATGATTTTTGCAGGAGATCGTAGCAACGAGTTTCGCGCACGAATGCTAGGGGAGACCTATACAGCTGGCGGAATCGCATCAACCGTTGAGAAAACCCGCAAAGCAAGCGATGAGTTATTGCTTGCCCACGCGCAGTTTTTAATGGCAGAGGCTCATTCCGGCGGTACAACTACTGTTGAAATCAAGTCAGGCTACGGTTTAACGGTCAATGATGAGCGCAGATCCTTAGAAATTGCCAGTCAAATAACGGATGAGACAACTTTTCTTGGTGCTCATGTTGTCCCAGTTGAGTACAAGGATTCTCCAAAAGATTACGTTGATTTAGTGTGTGGCCCGATGCTTAATGCCGTGCAGCCATACGCAAAGTGGATAGATGTCTTTTGTGACAAAGGCGCATTTACTGTCGATGATGCACGAAAGATTTTAAAGGCTGGAATCGCACAAGGTTTATTACCGCGCATTCATGCCAATCAGTTACAAGAGGGCCAAGGTGTTGCACTTGGCGTTGAACTAGATGCGGCATCCGTTGATCACGTTTCGCATCTGAGTGAAAAAGACATTGAGTTGTTGTCTACATCAAAGACAGTTGCCACGTTATTGCCAGGGGCCGAATTTTCAACGAGATCGCCATACCCAGATGTTCGACCATTGCTAGAAGCCAGTATCACGGTTGCTCTGGCATCTGACTGTAACCCGGGTTCTTCATATACAACCAGCATGGCATTTATTATTGCGATGGCAGTGCGCGAAATGCATTTTTCTCCGGAGCAAGCAATCTGGTCGGCAACGTTGGGTGGAGCTAAAGCTTTGCGTAGAGACGACATTGGCCATTTAGTTGAAGGTGCTCGGGCAGATTTTCAGATTCTCAACGCACCGTCTTATATTCACTTGGCATATCGCCCTGGTGTTAACTTAGTAGAACAGGTTTGGCACAATGGCCTCCAAATCATCTAACGTAATTACGCTATCGATATCCGGAGTTAGTTTTTCCGATGTAATAGATGTAGCTCGCCATGGTGCACAGGTACAACTTTCACAAACCGCCATTGATGCCATGAACACAACGCGTAAATTTATTGAAGGCTACGCCGCAGGTGGCACACCCGTTTACGGTGTATCCACGGGCTTTGGAGCATTGGCCAATCGGCATATTGATATAGAAGACCGTGTGCAGTTACAGAAGTCGCTCATTAGATCTCATGCCGCAGGTGTTGGCCCAGCTATTGAGCGCGAAGTCGTGCGCGCACTGATGTTTTTACGCCTTCGCACAATGGCTTCGGGTCGTACCGGTGTCAGAGTCGCCCTTGCTCAGACCTATGTTGAGTTCCTAAATAAAGGCATTACTCCAGTGGTTCCAGAGTTTGGCTCACTCGGCTGCAGTGGCGATCTTGCTCCACTTTCGCACTGCGCTCTTGCATTGATGGGTGAAGGCCGAGTCCATGATGCTAACGGTGTTGAGATGCCAACGATGCAGGCATTGGATGCAGCAGGTATTGCACCGATTGAACTTGAAGCAAAAGAGGGCCTGGCTTTAATTAACGGCACCGATGGCATGCTGGGTATGTTGATCATGGCATGTGCTGATTTGGAACACTTATGTGCAGT
>WLMW01000053.1 GCA_009700025.1 Actinomycetota bacterium | reverse complement strand
CGCGTGATGGAACTTGTTAATGCCACGCGCAAAGCAATCGATTCTGGGTGTGGCCCAGCAGATCCTGCAGTGCGGGAAGCTGTAGAAGCGGTTGCAGTCATGCTTTCACTTGTTGCGCCATTTACAGCAGAAGAAATGTGGGATCGACTAGGCCATAAACCATCTGTTGCACTGGCTGGTTGGCCAAAAGTTGATGAAAAACTTCTTGTCGCCGACGCAGTCGAAGCCGTGATTCAAATTAACGGCAAGATCAAAGAGCGCATTGAAGTTGCACCAACAATTACTGATGCCGAATTAGAAGCTTTAGCCCTTGCGCATCCAACAATCATTGCCGAGTTAGGCGCAAACGCACCTAAAAAGGTCATTGCACGCGCGCCAAAATTAGTTAATATCGTCGCTTAATACTCGCGCGCGAAGTTCCACATTGTGAAAGGTCATGTCAATGAAGACAATTCTTGATGCAATCGGCAATACACCTTTAATTAATATTGAAGGCATTTGGGTCAAGATGGAATACATGAATCCATCTGGTTCGATAAAAGCCCGCATTGCAAAATACATGATTGAACGTGCAGAGCAAGAAGGTTTGTTAAAACCCGGAGACACAATTGTTGAAGCAAGTAGCGGTAACACTGGAAATGCAATGAGCATGGTGGCAGCGGTTAAAGGCTACAAAATGTTAGTAATCATGCCCGATGGAATGTCACCAGAGCGCACGGCGATCTCTGAAGCGTTTGGCGCAGAAGTTCACACCATGGGAGATTTTCACGTGAACGACGCCTTAGAAGAAGCCCGACGTCGCGGTGCGATGCCAGGTTTTTTTGCACCTCAACAATTTGATAATGACTGGAATGTTGATGAAAACCGTGAGTGGCTCGGTAAAGAAATTCTAGATCAAATGCCAGTAAAGCCTGATCTAGTAATTGGTGGAGTTGGAACTGGTGGAACAATCATTGGCGTAGGACAAGCGCTTAAAGCTGCTAATCCAAATTGCAAAGTTATTGCCCTCGAACCATCTGAATCATGCACAATTTTATGTGGTGAAGTTTCAAAGCATTTAATTGAAGGCATCGCCGATGGTTTTATTCCAGGCATTGTTTCGCGTCACCACCACGAACTCGATGGCGTGATTGACGTTGGCTCAGAAGAGTCAATCGAAGAAATGCGTCGTTTGGCACGAACCCATGGCTTATTCGTTGGGCCTTCTTCAGGCGCGCACATGATTGCAGCTAAGCGATTAAAAGCGCAGTACGGTGTTGAAAACGTTGTGACTTTCTTTTGCGATGAGGGCGAAAAATACATAAACGACTATTGGATTAAGAAGTAAATATCCACATTATCTTTGCTTGAGTAAAGCAGTTGGGCAAATGCCAATAAGTATTGGCACATGGACCATTTCTCTCAACTCTTAGAGGGTGCACGCAACTGGTGGTATGAACTAAATTTCTCCACACTCCAAAAACGTGCCTTATTGGCAATTGCAGTATCTGTCATTGTGATTTCAACTGCACTTGTGGTCTACGGAAACACAAGTGAAGTAACCGCACCCCCTGTCATTATTGAAGAAATTACTGCGCCTCAGATTTTCGTAGATGTTACGGGCGCAGTTAATCAGCCAGGTGTGTATACCCTTTCGGCAAGTGCGCGAGTTATAGATGCGATTAAAGCTGCCGGTGATTCCGCTCCTGGTGCGGATTTGAGCACAATTAATTTGGCCAGAGTTCTCTCTGATGGCGAACAGATTTATGTTGATTCAGCAACCGTTAACAGCCAAGGAGTGCGTGTTAGTAGCAAAGTTCGAAGCGGACCTATAAATCTAAATCGTGCTACTGCTTTGGAGTTGGACTCATTAGATGGAATTGGGCCAGTAATTGCGGCTCGAATTGTGGCTTACAGAAAAAGCAATGGGCCATTTTCAACGATTGAAGATTTACAAAATGTCAGCGGTATTGGAATAGCAAAATTTACTCAAATCAAAAGCAAAATTCGCGTGTAGTTGATTATCGTGCCATCGCTATTGGTGGCGGGATTTGGTTTGGAGCGCTGATTCAGAGCGCTACGGCACCGTGGAGAATATGTCTAGCTGCAACCGTATTAGCTGCGATTGCTTTTAAGAAACTTAGATTTGTCGTCATCATCGCGGCAATAGTTTTAGGTTCACTTGTGATGTCACTTCGACAAAGTTCACTTGAAAATAGTCAGATCTCGCGCTTTTTTGGTCAGAGTGCAAACATTAAGGCCGTTGTTATAACCGATCCCAACCGCACTGTAAATGGGAGTTATTCATTTATTGCTCGTGTTGAAAATATCGGCAATAGTTCAATTAACTACTCGTTACGAGTGCCCATCCGTGTAATCACACCGAACAAGGATGTAACCGAGCTTTTACCTGGCCAACATTTCACTGCAACCGCACGAATTGTCCAGAGCAAGGAATCTCGGGTTGCAGCACTTGTCTTAATTGCACAAAAAGTTGTTGTCTCCACTAAAGCCTCCAGATGGGCCTTGGTGTTGGGTTCGATTCGCCGGGGCCTGCGCATTCATTCTGGCGACGGTGATTCAGGAGCATTAATTCCCGGCATGGTCCTGGGGGATACTTCAAAACAAAGTACAGAGTTTAAAGCTGCAATGAAAAGAAGTGGCTTGACTCATTTAGTTGCAGTCAGTGGTGCGAATTTCGCATTGGTCTCAGCATTTGTGTTATGGCTCATGCAATTCATATTCCCAACAATGAAATATCGACTATCAGCCACAGCGATTTCACTTATTGCATTTATCGCACTTGTTAGACCCTCACCATCTGTGCTTCGGGCCGCAGCCATGGCGGCAGTTCTGCTTGTGGCTCAAGCTAGCAAAAGGGGCAGAGATTCACTTCCAGCACTTGGCTTTGCAATGGCTGCAGTAGTTTTGATAGATCCATGGCAAGCGCTAGATGCGGGCTTTGCACTTTCAGTTCTGGCAACTGCTGGTTTGCTTCTTTTCGCTCCGATATTAATTTCAAAATTGAGCCGATTCATCCCTTTAAAAATCGCTCAGGCGCTAGCTCCGCCAATTGCCGCAGTTGTTTTCTGTTCACCAGTTATTGTTGCTTTATCTGGATATTTAGCGCCAATGAGTATTGTGGCAAATGTATTGGCGGCTCCATTAGTTGCCCCCATAACAATCATTGGTTTTATAGCGGCAATCTTCTCACCCATTTTGCCTTTCCTTTCGGTTGTCCTTATTTGGTTTATTCGATTTCCTGCCGCAGCAATTGCCGCAATTGCCCATTGGGGATCCAGATTTCCAGTTCTCTCACTTAGTACTGGTAAGACAGGGTTTTTAATTGTTGCATTTGCGACATTGCTATTTTTCTTGTTAAAGAAATGGTTCAAGCAGATTGCAATTTGCACTCTGATTATTTTGATGTCAATTACTTGGTTACAGCGCTGGCCGGGCGGTGAATGGCAGATAGCAAACTGTGATATTGGCCAAGGTGATTCGATGGTTATAAACCTAGGAGCACATCGTGGTGTCGTTATCGATGTAGGTCCAGATGCAGAGTTAGAAGATCAGTGTTTAAAAAAACTTGGAATTAATCAAATTCCGCTCCTGATTCTTTCTCACTTTCATGCAGATCATGTAACGGGGCTTCCCGGTGCGATTAAAAAGCGCAACGTTGCTCAGTTATGGATTAGCCCAAACGCCGAACCGATTATTGAAAGTTCAATGGTGCTTAGAAATTTGCCAGGGACAAAAGTAGTAACTGCAATTCGGGGAATGAGTGCACGGGTAGAAAATTTGACGATAAAGGTATTGTGGCCAACCCTTGCCGCAACCAGTTTTGAACAGATGCCGGGTGAAGGTTCTACTATTAATAATTCAAGTATTGCAACGCTGATTACGAGCAATGAATTTTCTATTTTTTCCGGCGGTGATTTGGAGCCACCGGTGCAACAACTCTTAGCTGCTGACGTTGGTTCTGTTGATATTTATAAGGTGTGCCATCATGGCTCTAAATATCAGGATTTAGATTTTATGAAGGCGCTGCGCCCCAAACTCTCCATAATTTCAGTAGGTGCCGGAAATACCTACGGCCACCCAGCGGTACAAACCATAGATGCGCTGGCTAGACTCGGCTCTGAAGTTGTGCGAACCGATACCGACGGGGCTATTGCAGTACAAGTTAAAGCCCATCGATTAACAGTTCGAAAAGCTAAGGGCAGATTCAATCTAGTCAGATGGGGGTAGATAAGTTTATGAATAGTTTCTACCTCATAGTTGGCCCAGAGGCTGCTCTGGCCGATCGCGCCATGACAAAGTTGAATGAAGAGTTAAAAGAAGAAAAGTGCGAAGTCACAAATCTATTTGCAGCAGATGTGATAGTTGGAGATATCTCAGATGCGCTTGCACCTTCACTTTTTTCCCAACGCCGCGCATTGATTATTCGTGATTTACAGGATTTAGCCGAAGAATGCCGCGACGAAATCACTCGCTACCTAAATTCGCCTGATGCATCAACCACAGTAATTTTCATTCATAAGGGTGGAGTCAAAGGTAAAGCACTACTAGATGCAATTAAGAAGATTAAGCCTGAAATTATTCTCTGTGACCCAATCAAGAAGGAAGCCGAAAAAGAAGAGTTTGTAAGAAATCTCTTTCTTGATCTTAAACGCAAGGCAACTCCGGGGGCGGTCAGTGCTTTAGTTGGCGCACTCGGAAATGATCTGCGAGAACTACAATCTGCAATCAGTCAGATTGCAGCCGATGCACCTGCAGGCATAATCGATGAGTTAATCATTGACAAATTCCATCAAGGTCGTGTTGAGACAACGGGATTTGATGTCGCTGATGCAACAATTGATGGCAACTTATCTGGCGCTCTCATCGCACTTCGTAGCGCACTTGAAACAGGAACAGATCCAGTAATGATTACAAGTGCAATTGCAGCTTCGCTTCGTTCACTTGCAAAAGTATCTGGTGTAAATCGCGGAGTGAAATCTTTTGAGTTAGCTGGCCAGTTAGGTATGGCGCCTTGGCAAATAGATAAAGCCCGGCGACAGCTCAACCGCTGGTCACCAGCCCAACTTGCCGACGCCGTAGGTGCTATTGCTCAAGCCGATGCTGAAGTAAAAGGCGCGGCCAGTGATCCGATATATGCGCTAGAAAAAGCCCTCACCCGTATCGCTTCACTTCAAAGGGGCTGATCTGACCAATTTGACCGTAGGGGTGCATTCTCCGTACCCTTAGCGTCTGCCCGAAGGAGCCAAAGCTTGGCGCCATGGGCTAAAAATGAACTGGAGTTACACGTGTACGCAATCGTTAAAGCTGGCGGCCATCAGGAGAAAGTGGCAGTTGGAGACACAGTTATCGTCGATCGTATCGATGCAGCTGTTGGCGCAACTGTTTCATTTCCTGCAGTGCTAGTAGTAGATGGTACATCTGTCACTACTGACCCAAAACTTCTCTCTGGCGTAAAGGTCACTGGCGAAGTTCTTGAAGAGACTAAGGGACCAAAGATCGACATCTTGCGTTACAAGAACAAGACAGGCCGCCGTCGTCGTCAAGGCTTTCGTGCGAAGCTCACACGCGTAAAAATTACCGCCATCAGCGGCGCGAAGTAAGGGAGAGAACGTAAATGGCAAGTAAGAAGGGTGTCTCCTCGACACGTAACGGTCGCGATTCAAATCCACAGTACCTCGGCATCAAGCGCTTTGGTGGCCAGGAAGTTAACGCAGGCGAGATCTTGGTCCGTCAGCGCGGAACACATTTTCACCCAGGCAAGAACGTAGGACGCGGTAAGGATGACACGCTATTTGCACTTGCTGCAGGCGCAGTCGAATTCGGTCGCGCTCGCGGACGTCGTGTTGTGAACGTGGTTCCGGCCGCTTAATTTAGGTTTCTCATAACAGAGCGAGCCGCGAATCGTGGCTCGCTTTTTTATTTCAATGGTAATTATTTAAAGGGAGGGATAACGCAGATGGCAACTTTTGTTGATCGTGTAACCCTCTATGCCATGGCTGGAAAAGGCGGAGATGGTTGTGTCTCTGTTAAGCGTGAAAAATTTAAACCTCTCGGTGGACCAGATGGTGGAAATGGTGGACGTGGCGGAGATGTAGTTCTCGTCGTTGATCCATCGGTCACAACTCTTCTTGATTTTCATCATTCACCACACCGCAAGGCAACATCAGGTCATCAAGGTTATGGCGATCGTAAAGATGGATATCAAGGCGATGATCTAGTTCTTGGTGTTCCAAACGGCACGGTTATTTTCGATAGCAATGGCGAACAGATCGCAGATTTAATTGGCAACGGAACAGTTTTTATCGCTGCCCAGGGTGGACATGGTGGGCTTGGTAACTTAGCTCTTGCGTCATCTCGGCGCCGTGCTCCTGGTTTTGCGCTGCTTGGAGAACCTGGTGAAGAGCGAACACTTTCATTAGAATTAAAATCTGTTGCAGATATCGCACTAGTTGGTTATCCAAGTGCAGGTAAATCATCTTTAATCGCAGCGATTTCTGCGGCGCGTCCAAAGATTGCCGACTATCCATTTACAACACTCGTTCCAAACTTAGGCGTTGTCCAAGCAGGAGAGACTCGATTTACGGTTGCCGATGTTCCAGGATTAATTCCAGGAGCCAGCCAAGGCAAGGGACTGGGCTTAGAGTTTTTGCGCCACGTTGAACGTTGCGTTGCTCTTGTGCATGTTCTTGACTGCGGAACACTCGAGACCGATCGCAATCCAGTTAAAGATTTAGAGACTATTGAAAATGAACTTGCTCTCTATGGCGGCCTTGAAGATCGCGTTCGAATTATCGCACTCAATAAAATCGATCTACCCGATGGTCAAGCAATGGCCGAGATGGTCGCTGGCGAATTACGCGCAAAGGGCTATGAGGTTTATCCAGTGTCGGCTGCATCGCGCGCCGGCCTTCAAGAGCTCACATATGCGATGGCCCGTTTGATTCAAAAAGATCGCGCCGCCGCCGTTGTTGAAGAGCGCACACGAATTGTGTTGCGTCCCGTTGCCGTTGATGACTCAGGCTTTGCCGTTAAGGCAAATGCCGATGGTTCATTTACTGTTCGAGGCAAAAAAGTAGAGCGTTGGGTTCGTCAGACAAACTTTAAAAATGCCGAGGCAATTGGTTACTTAGCCGATCGCTTGGCGCAATTAGGTGTTGAAAAAGAGCTCTACAAGAAGGGCGCAGTTGCCGGTAGTGAAGTCCGAATCGGCGACGGTGCAACTGAAGTTGTCTTCGATTGGGAGCCAACGATTGAGGCAGGCGCCGAGCAGTTAGCTGGCCATTTGCACCGCCGAGGCGAGGATTCACGTCTTGAATCGACATGGGCACAAAATGAGCGAGTAGAGATTGAAGATGTATTGAGCGAAGATGAAATCGCCAAGCAGTGGGAGTACAACGTTTCCGACCCTCGCACACCTAAACTTTCACCACCGATTACCGAGCAAGAGTCAGAGGATGGAGATGCCAAGTGAGCCGAGCGCAGATCGTCTCTGCCAAACGCATCGTCATCAAGATCGGCTCGTCCTCTCTCACCGGTAAAGCCGGCTCGAAGTTAGATGAGGCCGCCGTTGAAAAACTTGTCGATGTAGTTGCTGCCTGCAAATCACGCGGTGCTGAAGTCGTCATCGTTTCATCGGGCGCAATCGCTGCAGGTTTAGCACCACTTGGGCTGTCTACTCGTCCAAAGGATCTTGCTACCCAGCAGGCAGCGGCATCTGTTGGTCAAGGTCTCTTAATCGCTCGATACACCCAAAGCTTTGCAAAGCACGCAATCACTGCATCTCAGATTTTAATTACTACTGAAGATATTGTGCGCCGCTCCCACTATCAAAATGCTCAGCGCACTTTGTATCGCCTACTTCAACTCGGTGTTGTTCCAGTAATTAATGAAAATGACACAGTTGGTACGCAAGAGATTCGCTTCGGAGATAACGATCGATTAGCAGCTCTCGTTGCCTTAT
>WLMW01000052.1 GCA_009700025.1 Actinomycetota bacterium | reverse complement strand
CGCATCTTTCCACTGATGTGAGCGAGGACTTTATGTCCATTAGTTAGTTCCACACGAAACATCGCGTTAGGTAAAGCTTCGGAAACGGTGCCTTCCATTTCGATGGCGCCATCTTTACTAGCCAATCTGTACCCACATCTCTGTTTATGCATGAAACAAGCGAAGTTGTAGTTTAGAGGGCGAGCGCAAATAAGGGAAATCGGCCTTATGGAATTACAAGCCTGTAACTCGCTCCAGAAAACTGTGATTAGTCGCGCTAATTGCCCTTAATACGGGCGGCCACGGCCTGGGCAATCACGGCCGATGAGCCAAATGCTCGAATCAGATTCTTGGGTATGAACTCACGAGTTGGCCAGCCCATATCGATGAATAAAGCATCTGGATAGCGTTCAGACAAACGGTTAAGTGTGGCAAGTAACGGGGCATCTCGGTAGGCGTCTCTAAAGGCAACTACTAGTTTTTTTGTGGCCAGAGTTTCAGCATCACTTGCATGGATATCACATGCGATTCCTATCGCACGCAACTCTCTGTGGATGCCCCACGAAACATCCCCTGCCGCAATCGTTGGTTTAGTCCCAATCTCTACCAAATTAACCGCTCCCGGTTCAAGTTCAACAGAACCTGATACTTCAAATCCCTGAATTAAATCTCTAAAGTCCAAAGTTTTAGCACTCACACCATTCGGTTTATTTGTTGCGCGCCAATTAATAATTCTTTGTTCCGATTGCTCTAATCCATTCACAGGTAACAATCCGGAATCTAATGCTGTTTTAATCCAGTCAAAACTTGAAGTAACAAAGTGCGATTGATCGCCCATTCCAGAAAAACACAACAAATCAGCTCCGGCAGTTAATGCTTTAAGCGCAGACTCATGTATTTTTGTGGGACCACCAATAGCTCCCATGTCGAGGGCATCGGTCACAACTAAACCATTAAATTTTAATACTTCGCGCAAATAATTCCGTATGACTTTACTTGATAACGATGCTGGAAAATTTGCATCGAGTGACTCAGCAACTAAATGTCCGATCATGACTGCAGCTACACCAGAATCTATTGCATGCTTAAACGGAAATATGTGATGGGATTCGTACTCTTCTAGATTCATCTTAATGTGAGGTAAATCGTGGTGGGAATCTTCAAGTACCGCACCGTGACCAGGGAAGTGTTTGACGCATGCCCCCACGCCAGCATGTTGCATTCCGCGAACCGCTGCTGCAACATGTCGCATAGTCACATCTGTTGACATTCCAAAAGAGCGAACGCCGACAATTGGGTTATTTTCAAATGCGACAACATCTGCAACAGGAGCATAAGTGATATCAACACCCAACTCTCTTAAAATTGTACCCATTGAGTTATAAGACTGATAGGTAAGTTCTTCATCATCACACTGACCCAGAAGTGCAGGAGTTGGATAGCGGCTTCCTTCACGAACAAATAGCCGCGTTACATCGCCCCCTTCCTCATCAATAGCAACCAGCACGTCTGGGTTATAGCTGCGCAGGTCTTTGATTAAGTTAGCCGCGGCTTCAAAGTTGGGAGTATTAGATGCAAAAAGCGTGACAGAGCCTAGGCCGTTTTCCAGCCATGGCTTAATCCACTCTGGAATAGTCGCACCACCAAATCCTGGGGAAAAAGTTGAAAGTATGGTGCGATCAAGGTCGGTAAATGACTTCATGCTTATCCTTTCACCGCACCAGCAGTAACGCCAGTAGCTATCTTGTCCTGAATGAGCGAGAAGAAAATTACAACTGGAATTGCTGTAAGAGTTGATGCCGCCATGAGTGGACCCCAGTCAGTGCCAAATCTATTTGTGAATCCCGCTAACCAAATAGGCATCGTTGCTTTATCTTGACTCGATAGCAGAATGTAGGCCAACAGGAATTCATTCCAGGCTTGAATAAAAGCAAATATCGCGGTTGCCACAAGACCAGGAGCCATCAGAGGAAATAAGACTCGTCGATATGCCTGAGGCTTAGTGCAGCCATCCATTAGTGCAGCTTCTTCCAATTCAGTTGGAATATTTACTAAGAACCCGCGAAGCGTCCAAACTACAAAAGGTAAAACAAAAGCGATATAGGTCAAAATTACGCCAGCTAATTTATCAGTTAAATTCAATCTAGATAGCAAAAGGTAGATTGGAATCAATAGCGCCGACAGCGGAAGCATCTGTACAAGTAAAATACTCGCAACATAAATTCGTTTACCTTTAAACTTCATACGTGCAACAGCAATCGAAGCAAAGAGAGCAATAATAATACTTATGATTACGGTGAAAAAAACGACTATCACTGAATTAAGGAGCGCCTTAGCGAATCCCTCTTTCGTAACCGCCTCTACATAATTTGAAATTGAAAACGAATGAGGGATAATCGTTGGATTAGTCGAAAGGATGTCTCCTTTTGGTTTGAAAGAGGTTGTAACCATCCAGTAAACTGGAAAACCCATAAGAACTATTGCAAATAGACCAGAAATATTGGAGTAGGTTGTACTGGATGTTCGCTTCATTCGTCGCCCATCCGCATCATTTGCCGCAAGTAATACCCAGTAACACCGACTAGCGCAAAAATCATGATCAATGAAATCGCAGCACCCATGCCGTATTCACTCAAGCCAAAAGACTTTTGGAAAGCATAAATGGCCATCGTGTAATACTCGGCCGATGGCCTGCTATCAAGAAAAATCCAGATGTGTGAGAAAACCTGAAAATCCCAAATTATAGAAAGAGATATCAAAATAATGTATATAGGTAGAAGCATTGGAAAAATGATATTTCTGAACACTTGCCGGGGGTTGGCCCCGTCGATTTCTGCAGCCTCAATCAAGTCTTTTGGAACTTGGGTTAAAGCTGCATAAATACTGATTGTAATGAATGGCAAAGCGCCCCAGGCTACGCAGCCGCCAATAATAAGAAATCCTGAGAAAGTATTAACAAAATAATTATGGTTATCCATTTCAAAACCCATGGAATTTATAACAGCCGTGACAATGCTGAAATCAAAAGAGAAGATCCAACGCCAAACGGAGATTGATACGAGCTGTGGCATCGCCCAAACTAAGATAAGAACAGTATTGAGAACATATCGAATTCCTGGATGCATTTTTACCATTAGATGTGCTAGCCATGCACCAACAACGATAGATACTGAGACCATTCCAAGTGTAAAAAATAAGGTGCGCTTTAGGATGTTCCAGAACTCTGGATCCGTGAAAGTCTCTTTGAAATTTTCAAGACCAACAAATACGCCTTCACCTGCGATAATTTCAGCTAGGCCGTATCGTTCAAATGAGAGTGAAATTAATTTATAAACAGGAAAACCGAGAATCAATCCGAGGGCTATCAAACTTGGCGCAATCAACAGGTATGGCCATGGTTTAAATCTGCGTGCGTTTGAAATCCGCGCCACGCTGCTACTCAACTAACGCCCCCTTTAAATAGTTAGTTGTAAGGGAAGGCGACTTTTCCTCGAGCAAGTCGCCTTCCCTTACACTTCTTAAACTGAACTAAGTCTAGTTAAGAAGTTTTGTAATTTCGTCAGACGCATCTGCCGCAGCCTTTGCAACTGTCTTCTTACCAGTAGCAATGTCAGAGAGCATTGTTTGAAGAGTATTTGCATTCTCAACATCAACCCACTTGACCGCACCTGGGACAAACCATGAATTCTTTGCTGCAGCTGCTACTGGAGCAGCTGGGCCAGAAATCAAGCCAAGCATTCTGGTGTTATTTGGAATCGCACCACTGAGAGCGATGGTCTTCATCTGTGTTGCGTTGGTGAAATAGCGAATCCATGTGGCCGCAAGCTTTGCATTTGATGCATAGCTTGGAATTGCAAGATTTGATCCACCCAGGAATGCTGGAGATGCTTTTCCACTGTTTACTGAAGGCATTGGGAAGAAGGCCCAGTCAGTACCAATCTTTGGAATACAGCATGATTCCCAACCATTTGAATATGACATGGCAACTTTGCCACCATTGAACACATCCCATTGAGCTGCCTCTGTACCTGATTTATCAGCCTTTGAAAGTAAATCACTTACTTCTTTGAAGCGATTTAAACCACGGATTGATGCTGCAGAATCAAGTGAACCTACCCACTTGCCACCAGACTTAGTAGCGATAGCGCCACCTTCATCATAGACAAATGACATAGCCGCATACCAGTACTTCCCAGGTAGATAGACTGCAGAGAAATCTTTATCGGTGCCATAAGCATTCATCAATTTCTTTCCGGCTGACAAAAACTCTGCATATGACTTTGGAACAGAAATTCCCTGTGCTTTAAACAATGAAGGGCGATACATGATTGCGCGTGCACCTGCATAGTAAGGCACTGCAAATAACTTACCGTCGAAGCTTCCTGCATCTTCAAGTCCCTTTAGCCATGTCGCACTATTGCCAAATGTTGGCTTATAAGAACTTAAATCAGCAAGTGCGCCTGCAGCGGAATATTTCAAAACTTCGGTATTTCCAAACTCAACAACATCAGGGCCTTTTTTCGCGACTAATGCTGCATCGAGTTTCTTGAGGTGATCGGCCCAAGTTTGGAATTCAACAATGACTTTTGTTTTTGGATATGCAGCAGAAAAAGCTGCATTTGCGTCAGCAAGTGCTGTTCCAAAATCCTTCGCATCTGGCATGAGCCAAACTGTGATTGATTTCGGAGTTGCTGCCTGAGCAACGGAACTACCTGTAAATGCAACAGCACCAACGAGGGCTGCAACACTCATGGCAGCAATTGATTTCGCGCGAAGTGTGCGCATACAAGCCTCCATAATGTTTCCGCGATCTTGGGAGGGTTCCAAAGATCTAGTAAGACAGGTATAGACCAATTTTGGGCATTTTGCTAGTATGTGAGCCAAAATACTTTAAATATTTTGGGATCCCTGCCGCCAGGATGCGCAATGGGTAAGGTTCTTGCCTCAGACCCGGTATTTCGGGCTATTACTAAGGGTGGTTCGCAGGTGGCAAAAGAGGAGGTCCGAAAGCAATTTCGCCTCGCCGACCTACTCCGCTCCGAGATCGCTGAACTGAATATTCATGACCCTATTCCTGGGGAGCGAGCTCTGGCTGAAAGATTTGGAACTTCTCGGGTAACTATTCGTCAAGCACTCGCATTACTCCAAGATGATGGAGTCATTTATACGGTTCATGGAGCCGGCTCATTCGTTGCCCCCGCACGATTGACCAAACAGATGAAACTTCTCTCGTTCACCCAAGAGATGAAACAGAGAGGGCTAAAAGTTTCGACAAAGCTCATAAGTGTCGCGTTAATCGAAGATGATGAGAAAGTAACAGATGATTTTATCGTTTTAAGTGAACCGGCTTATCGAATTGAACGATTACGAATAGGTGACAACGAGCCACTCTCTTTTGAAATTTCCTACATTAACCAATCAACAGCTCCTGGATTATTAGAAGATGACTTAACAAAGTCTCTATATTTCATTCTCGAATCAAAATATGGGCAAGAGGTTTACAGTGCTGACGAACATTTAACTCCAGTTATTGTTGATAAATATATTGCTAAACTCATGAAAATTCCCGCAGGAAGTGCAGCAATTAGAATTCAAAGAACTGGATATAACATTCGTGGTGAAGAAGTTGAAAGATCGATTTCAATTCGCCAAGGAAATCGTTGGGACTTCAAATACTCTATACGTATCTAACTAAACCAATAATTCAGATATTTCAATTCCTAAGCGTGCCAACTGGGATTTTCCCCCATCGATAGCAGTGAGTACAAAGGGCTTTCCATCGGGACAGATTGCATATGAATGTTCGAAGTGGGCCCCTCGCGACCCATCAGTTGATACCACCGTCCAGTCATCCTTCAGAACTTTCATGCGCTCTGATCCCCGAGTAATCATGGGTTCGATGGCTAAAACTAAACCAGGGGTTATCTCTGGGCCTTGGCCAGCTTTACCAAAGTTCAATACATGGGGCTCTTGATGCATCTCAGTACCGATTCCATGGCCACCGTATTCACGCAGAATTCCATATTTGCCTTGCGAATTGGTGTACTGCTCAATCGCATAACCAATATCAGTTAAATGCGCACCGTTCTTGCCCGCAGCTATTCCGCGCCACATTGACTCTTCACAAACATCCATAAGTTTTTGATCTTCTGCGCTTATCGCGCCAATGCCAACTGTAAATGCAGCATCTCCATGCCAACCATCAATAATTGCACCGCAATCAATTGAGACAACATCACCATCATTGATAATTTTTGATCCAGGAATTCCATGAACGATTTCATCATTTATCGAAACACAGATAGTGGCTGGAAAACCGTGGTAATTCAAAAAGTTTGAAGTCGCACCAGAACGTTTAATGACAGCAGCAGCAACTAAGTCAAGAGCATCTGTTGTCATGCCGGGTTTTATCACTTCACGAATCGCTTGATGAATATGAGCGACTACTAATCCAGCCCGTCGCATAACTTTTAACTGCTCTAACGTTTTGATTTGAATTGCCATATAAGGAACCCTATGAAACGCGGCTGAGTGCAGAAATTGCCCGCTGCGTAATCTCTTCAACCGCTCCTGTAGCACTTACTGTAATGAGTAGACCTTCACTGCGATAGAAAGAAATAATTGGTGCAGTCTGCTCTTCATAAACTTCAAGGCGCCTTGCAATTACATCTTCTTTGTCATCTTCGCGCTGATAAACTTCCCCACCACACGTTGGACATTTTTCGTTTCCAACTGTGGGCAATCCGCAATCTTTGCAGGTGCGACGACTAGATAAGCGCGCAATAATTTCAGAGCTATCAATTGCTAGCTCAAGAACTGCAGTTAATGGAGTCGCTTTTTGCGTTAAATTCGCGCGTAAAACCTCGGCTTGTGCAACATTTCTTGGAAATCCATCAAGTAAAAAACCATTTGCTAAGTCATCTTGCAATAAACGATCTTTAACCATGTCATTAGTGACAGAGTCCGGCACTAATTCACCGCGATCCATAAATGTTTTCGCTTGCATTCCCAATGGGGTGCCGGCTTTTAAATTTGCACGAAAAATATCACCAGTAGCAATATGTGGAATTGAATAGTGCGCGGCTAGGAACTGAGCTTGTGTACCTTTGCCAGCGCCTGGTGGACCTACCAGGACAAGGCGCATTACTTAAGGAATCCCTCATAGGAACGTTGCTGCAACTGTGACTCAATCTGCTTTGCCGTATCAAGACCTACGCCAACAACAATCAAGATTGCAGTTCCACCGAATGGGAAATTCTGAGTTGCACCAAAGAGGACAAGTGCGCCAATTGGAATTACTGCGACAAGTGCCAAGTACAGCGAACCCGGAGCAGTAATACGTGAAAGCACATACTGCAAGTATTCAGAAGTTGGGCGCCCGGCACGAATACCAGGAATAAATCCACCGTACTTCTTCATATTATCTGCGACCTCATCTGGGTTAAAAGTAATTGCAACATAGAAGTATGTAAAGAAAACAATAAGCACTGCGTAGGTGAGCACGTATATTGGGTGATCACCCTTAACAAAGTTACGACTAATCCATACTGCCCATGCTGATTGGCTATTTGTAAAGTTAACAATCAGTGATGGAATATAAAGTAATGATGAAGCAAAAATTACTGGAATAACACCGGCCTGGTTAACTTTAATTGGAATATAAGTACTTGTTCCACCATATGACTGGCGGCCAACCATGCGCTTGGCATACTGCACTGGAATTCTTCGCTGAGCCTGCTCGACGAATACAACCGCTGCAACTACTAACACACCGACTGCCATCACAAAGAGGAAGGCAAACCAACCCTTTTGAAGTTTGATTGACCATAGCTGGCTTGGGAACCCTGCAGCGATTGATGTAAAGATCAAGATAGACATACCGTTACCAACACCGCGATCAGTGATGAGCTCTCCGAGCCACATAATTACCGATGTTCCAGCAGTCATAACAAAAATCATCGTGACGATTCTCTGCCATGAAGTATCTGGAATGATTGCAAGAGAACATCCAGAGATTAAACGACCTGGTGTGCGTGCTACTGCGATTAATCCAGTTGATTGCAAAATTGCAAGACCGATTGTTAAGTAACGTGTGTACTGAGT
>WLMW01000051.1 GCA_009700025.1 Actinomycetota bacterium | reverse complement strand
GATTTAACGCCGGAAGTGCGCTATCTGCAGGTTCACTTGCAGCTACTGCAATGATTAATACACAGATTGCATCAGCTGCTGCATCGATGACATGGGTTCTCTTTGAAAAATATCGCGATGGTAAAGCCACAACTCTTGGAGTTGCATCTGGCGCAATAGCTGGTGCAGTAGTAATTACCCCTGCATGCGGCTTTATCAATCCAATCGGTGCTCTAATCCTGGGGCTCATTGCCGGAGTTGCGGGCTCTTATGCAGTCTCACGCAAATACAAGTTTGGTTACGACGATTCGCTCGATGTTGTTGGCGTCCATGGCGTTTCAGGAATCATAGGAATGATTGGTATCGGTTTGTTTGCAACAGTCACAGTTAATGCTGCAGGTAAAGATGGCCTGCTATCAGGTGGTGGCACTGATCTGCTTGGACGTCAATTAATTGCAATCATTGTCGTCGCACTCTTCTCATTTTGTGCGACATGGCTAATTGCCAAAGCGATTAGCTTGACTATTGGTTTTAGGGTTCTTGCCGATGATGAAATCACTGGTTTGGACACCACTTATCACGCAGAATCCGCATATGACATCACCGGCAATTCAAACCGGTACTAACGAGAGGTACTAGATATGAAACTTATTACTGCAATCGTTAAGCCTGGCAAGGTTGATGACATAAAGAAAGCTTTACAAACTGCAGGCGTGCACGGCATGACTGTTTCTGAAACACGCGGTTTTGGCCGTCAAAAGGGCCATACGGAAATTTATCGAGGCGCTGAATACACCGTTGATTTCATTCCCAAAGTTCGCATCGAGGTATTGGTTGATGATGTTGATAGCACTGAGATTCTTAATCTGATTGTCGATACTGCAAACAGTGGCTCAATCGGTGATGGAAAAGTTTGGGTCACACCAGTTGAAACTGTAGTTCGAGTTCGTACCGGAGAGCGCGGCAGCGACGCGCTTTAACCTGCAGGTATCAACTGCTTTGGGCAAGATTCAAGTATCTTCAAAATTGCCGCTTTTTCTGCTGAAGTTAACCACAAACCATATTTATATTTGACGGCAACTTGTCGTGCTACATATGTACATCGATAATCTTTCTTTGGCGGCAACCATGTTGCAGCATCTCCATCACTCTTTTGCGAATTCAAACGCCCTTTAACCGCCAAGAGATTAAGTGGATCGTTTGCAAATGCGGTACGTCTTTCAATACTCAACTTGAATGCACCGGTCTGCCAAGCATTTGATAAGGCAACTACATGATCAATTTGAACTTCGCCGCTAGTTGCAACTCCCCGCAAAAAATCAATCGCCTCGCCTGAATATGGATCTAGCAATATCCCAGATTGCACAACGCAATCAGCTGCAGAAACTTTATATGCAATCGATACCAAGTCACGATACAAAATGTCGTTGCGAGTATCGCAACCATTACGATCAACATCTTTCCACGCAGTTCCAAATTGATCGCGGGCATATCCAGTCTTCGGTGCGCGACCTTTTACGGGCAAAAGTGAAACTACAGATGCCGCTGTGGGTTGGGCAGCGACCGCAGAATCGGCAATCCCCGATAGACAGATAGTAAGGAGTAGGGCAATCCTTATTTCCCATCGACTCATGGCTCAATCCTGCAACCTTGACGGATGTGCGGCAAGGGCTAAATTCCTGATAGGTTTCACCCTGCATTCGACGCATTCTCCGCGCCGAACGTGCTTCGGGTGGTTAGCTCAGTTGGTAGAGCAGGTGACTCTTAATCACCGGGTCGGGGGTTCGAGTCCCTCACCACCCACATGTTGGCTTAACTTGTGGAACATTCTCCGAAAGTCGGAGGTGTATCCACTTAATTGAAAAAGGATATACAGCCCGATATGGGTGTATCCCGACAATCAGTTCGCATCTTGACCAATTTCTACACATTGGGAGATGAAATGTTAGTTAATGAATATTTGGATCAAGTTATCAAATCTCGACCATATAAGTACTCAACTAAGCAAACATTGATAAAAGATGTTAAGCGCATGGGCATCTGGGATATGGATACATCTGAAATCACATCAGCCTTAATTCGAGACAAAGTTGATTCTGAATCGAATCATAACTCTCGAAGAAGGCTCTACATTACTGCTCGTTCAATCTTTAAGGATTTGGGTGTTTGCCAAGACTTACCTAAGTTAGAAAGCATCTCTCGCATCTATGACTTCCCGTCCCAAGATGATCTGCATGAACTTATTGATCAATCGAAGTACCGCCTCCAGTTGTTCCTCTGCATGTATGGAGGGCTTCGAGTTGGTGAGGCTTGTGCGGTTACCCCAGAGAAGCTTTCTGGTGATTACCTGGAAGTGAATGAGGCTTACTCTCAGGACGGCCTTCATCTAGGAAGTCCAAAGACATATGGCAAAGTCCTTCTCCCGCATTGGCTTGCAGAGGAAGTCCGAGCTATGAGCCTAGATCAGCACTGGCAATTGGGGATGACCACCAAGATGGTGAGCAATTCCATTTATAAATTATCTAGAAATAGAAAGTGGTCGACTAGAACTGGTGGCAAAGGAGTCAATCCCCACATGCTTCGACATTTCTACGCAACAGAGATGATCCGTAGAGGAGTCAACCCTGAAATAGTCAGGAGACAAATGAGACATAAGAATGTTTCAACTACTTTGAGAATCTATACCCAAGTTAAGTCTGAGGAGCTTTTCGAGTCCCTGCCTCAACGACCAACTCCCCCAAAGTCTGATCTTGAAAATCTCAAGACACGAGAGGGCAATGTCATTCATTTTGATTTTGGGGCTACGAGTTAGCTGGCCTATCCTTGTATTTTTCCTCAGCCTCAGCCATGGCTTCCTCATACATCTTGAAATAGGCATCGTTCGCCTCAGCATCATCTCTGTCGTCATAGATTGCAGACCACTTTGCATGAACTCTTTGGGTAATCCTTAATTTTTCATCTCTTGGGATCACCATTATCGCTCCACCCTTTCCCATCATTTGTAAGTTTGCCCCATAACTTTTTGGCATACTCGTCAAGATCAGAGTCGCTCATACCTTCAGTGCTCTCAAGCTCTACCACATGTACTACTTTTTTCTTATCTTTATTACTGTTTTTGAACTCACCTTTCCAGCCACACTCAACACACTTTAAAGTTGGGTCATTGTCTGATACGCAGCAGCCACCAATTGCGTACCTCTCTTCATCAACGGGACCATCGGGCATGCCATAAATGATTTTCCTTAATCCATTCGATGAGTTACAGGTGGGGCAAGATTTCATTTTATTTACCCTCGAAGGCCCTAAGAATCTCTTCGATAAATTCATCCTTTTCAGAAGGGGTCATCAAGTTAACTGGCTTGGGTACTTCAATAAAGACTGGAGTACTACTAGCCTGATTCTCTGGATTCAATGTCATATTCCCAATGTATATCTCTCCCCTGACAAGTGAAAGGGGACCAAATAGTCCTATCGCTAAGACCTTCGAGTTACTTCGAGGCAACGAGTTAGGCCTCTTTTGGGCGCTCGCTTTCATCGCTGAAGAATCGAAGATTCTGACTTAGTCTGGTTTTACCGAACTTATTTCTCCTAGTTATCATTTTGGGTGCTTCAATTTGTCCCAATGCCTCACGGAACCAAAGGTCCTGGAGAAGAATGAATGGCTCAACTTGCAAACGTTCAGCTTCAACTTCTAGCCGATGGTCAAAGGCGTAGTAGGCGGCGAACTTGCCTGAGTTGCGCTCGCCCTGCCCGCTCTCTGGTCTTTCCCATTCTTTGATTTTTGTGAGACCAAGGGTCTCGGCCACTTTGATGCTGGGGATGTTTTCTCGGTCGATTATCAACTCCGCATAGTCGGCACCGTTATTGATAGCTCGACTGATGAGGTTGTACATGAAGAAGAGCCCATAACCCCTTCCATGGAAGCCATTGCGAATCCAGTAGATCAGCTGACTTCCAAATGATCGATTGGCTGGGCTGGAGGTCCCAACACCCACAAGGGTTTTGCCTTCAAAGAGGGCGTAGACATTGGTCTCTCGATCTTTGAGCATGGCATTAAAGAGATTCAAGTAGTCCACCACGTTGTAGTACTCCATGAACTCACCTTTGCTGAGAAAGGCTGTTAACTCCTCCGGTGAAGCGAGACAAGCTCGCTTAAACTCTTCAAAATCGATGTAGGACATCATTCTAAATGTTAATTTTTCATAATTTCTTTCTTTCATAGCTTCCTTTGACTATGGATTCTTTGAGATTTACTATCGATTAATTGAAGTTTAGAATCCATGTAATTATTTGATACAAGACAAATTCTTAATATCAATTTCTTGCTTCCTGCTAAGAAATATAGGAGCTAATAAAAGCTCCTTGTATTGCTTCCTCTGAAGTTTCTACAGTATTGGTGCACTACTACCAATGAATGCGCTCAAATGTTATTAACTCTGAATATTCCAGGATGGGCATTGCGATGCACCCTGAAGGCTAATAACTCTTGTGATCACCATATAGATCACTTCTTTTTTGGTGTGCAGATTCGGTCTGCTATACCTGCAACTTCTCTGTTTCGCTACTAGTTGCTGAAGCGGGTCTCGCAATAAATGCGTGTCTTACCTTGTTTCTACATCCAATTATACAGGCTGCAAAATTCGAAGTCAAGACTTTTTTGAAACTTTATGTGCGGACTATATGTATATTAGATTTATCTTTAATTAGTTATAATACATCTGAAATATTTATTAACATTTTTTAATTTAATAACCAAATAGATGGACACTATCCACGTCTATAGGCTCTACATCATTTCCAAAAAATGAGGCGATTCTATTTTCTACAGTATTGAAAATACGTTGCTCTGAACCTTTTTCGGTTACCCGAACTTCTGGCACTAGTAGGAATAAATGCCGAGCGTCCTTGCAGATATGGGTTTTCCAGATATCAAGAATGTCCATATTGTTAGCTATTGTTTTTCCCCTCTCTACTTCAAAGAGGATTCCTCCGCCCATCGAGCTGTAGTAATCGGGCCGAATTCCCGAGACTTTAAAGTCGCTAAATAACCCCTGGCGCTCACTTGAAAATCCTAGAGACTCCATGTCATGCAAAATCGCGCCTTGAACAGCATGCGAAGTAGCGCCGACTTTGTGCACTTTTCTGATGGCTGAGCGAATATCTGGCTTCTCTAATACTTTAATTACTTTCTGGGCCAGATCTCGAACAAGGATTCTGTCATCGCTTCCAGTTGACCCTTCTCTCTCATACAGCCGATATCGAATTTCCTGATCCATGCCCTGATCATCTCAGACCCCAATTTCAATGAAAGCAAAATGTCCGATATGTCCGAAACGGAAATTACGGTCAATCCAGCCATTCAATCCTTCAAACGGGTTGTAGTTCCAAAAATCTGTGCCAAACTCTCGGGATCTGAGCCTGGCAATCTGGAGGAAGGAGGCGTCTAATGGCCACAAGTAGTTCTGATTCAAATTTGCCGTCTTTCAACGTCCTTCAAGAAGCGCTCTTGCTGATGTTTAAGACCTTTCCAGGTCAGTCATTTACAAATTTAGAGATTGAAAAATTTGTGGTCCAAGAACTTGGAATATCAGACGACGCTCAAAAAATCCCAAGGGAAAAATCAAGAACCGAACTTCAATACAGGCTGGCTTGGGCAAGGACCAAGGCTAAAGGTGCTGGATTGATTGTTAGGGATGGCACAAAATCCTGGAAATCATCTCCATGAATCAGAAATCTTCATGGGAAGAAGAGCTAATAAAATATTGTCGAGATTTTAATATTCCAATTGATTATCTGTCAGACATTCTGAGAGATTCGAAAGTTAATCCGATGATCAGGGGTAAAGGTTTCGAGTTCAGTACGTTGGTGGCTTTTCAAAATATCCTTAGAACAGACATTTGGGAAGTATCCAAACCAAATATGAATGCACAAGCGATGCAACATGATGTCGATATATTGGTGAAACACATTCCGTCAGGAAAGACTATTTCTGTGGAATGCAAGCTTTCAAAAAAAGATAGCTTTAGAATTTCGAAGACTGGAGAAATCACAGCAGCAGTAAAATGTATGAGGAGCCGAACCCTAGGACAAGAAATTATTGAAGATAGAGCTCCAATCATGGGTGTAACAGTCGAGCAATTAAATGCTCACAAAGATAATTATTTGACTACAGACTTTGATGTCGTAGCTTCTTCTTTCGGCAATGCCTTTTATACAACCGACAAAGAAAGTGGAGAATACATCTGGACTCCAGCCAGTTCTCATCAAGAGGTAATTGAAAAAATCTTGCAAAATCCAAATGTTGATCTTAAGAAAGCAGCGTTTGATTACATCCTTGTGGCGAAAGCATCAGACCTATCACCTTCAGCTGGTTTTTATCCCTGTGCTAGAAAGACGTGTAAGCATCGAGACTCCTGTGCGTTTATTCCCAATTATCCAGTTGTAAAATTCGACAATAGATCAGGCGCTCCTATCAAGCCCTGGAACTCCCTCAGAGCTCTTGAAGATGTCTTGTTAGAGGTTTTGAGCAAAAAGTAATTCTTGCATAACTGGCTGATAGTTCATTATGAAGAGCTCTTTCCCCTTTGTACGTGAACCTTTTTTCGGGGTGGTCTTTACTTTTCTCTCTACTGACTTTTTCTGATCATCAGTTCTAGCGATTGTGTAATTCCATTCTGCTGGCTCCATGTATTTTGCCCAGTCATATAGATCAATAACATCTTCGCAATTATCGTAGGTTACAAAGAACTTAATACGATCCTTTTGTTCCCTAAGAACCTCTGCAAGTCGATCATGGTCATCGTGTGTGAAAGAGTGCGTATAGAACTTATCTTGATCAGCATTGTAATAAGGAGGGTCAATGAAGAGAAAACCACCTTTTGGCGTTTCTTCAATAACCTTTACAAAGTCATAATTCGTGATGGCGACATCTTTCAATTTATGTGAGGTTCGCATGATATTTCTAGTCCAATTTTCTGGTCTCATGCTGAACTTGTCGCCATATCCAAAATAACAATTCTGCATATTCATAATTCCTGAATAAGAGGTTCTGTTAAGGAAGTACCAACGTACCGCTCGATCCAGATCACTTTTAGGTTTATATTCATTCTTAAAATAATTATGACGTTCCTTAGAAGGCACTTCCTTAGAAACTCTCTTAGCCAGCTCAACTGGGTAGTCTCTGATATGGAGCAAGGTGTTAACCAGTAACTCGTCAATATCGTTGATTTGCGACTGCTTTGACTTGGGCTTTGCAAAAAATATAGATGCACCGCCAGCGAAAGGTTCCCCGTAGAAATCATGATTAGGCATTCGCTCAAGAATCAGCTGGCGAGCATAAAATTTTCCACCAGCGTAGCGAAATGGGGAGTTCATGATCTCGGGATAGCTCTCCAACTTGGTGTTCCAATCTTTCTACGATGTTTAGGCTCTGACTTTAGACGTCGCCACTGACATCAGGCCCAAGTGGCCCTGTTAAGGCTCGTATTTTGTCCTAAATCCGATGGATTTTTCAGATAATGAGACGTTTTCATGAAGGTTTTTGCCCCAGACCTACTGGATTTAGCCCAGCCTGCAGATTGTCAGAAGACCTCCCTAGTATTGGTTTCGGTCAAGAACTAAGCGTTAAGCCCGTAGCTTGCTTAGTGCCAACCGCGCTTTCTCGGCACGGTGGTCCTATGGGTAGACCTGCTGAAGGCGAAAGGCGCCATCAGAAGAGCCGGAGGAAAATTAATGGGGTCAATAATTCTTACTGGCATTTCTCACGGAAAACATAAGTTCTCTCTTGAATACCCAGAAATAGATGGCGTTAAAACCTGCATAGCGCATTGCAAATGTGGTTTTCAGGTTGAGATCATCCAATTCCAGAACTATGGGGGCACAAAGGACCTTCAAATGAAGTGGGAGAAGCACATTGGCATTTGGAAAGGGTGGAAATGAGCCCAAATCTCCCGATCACCTGTTCAAAATCTAGTAATTGTCAGACCACATCTCTACTATGGGAGATAGTTCAAGATCGGTTACATCTATATGTGGACCATGTGAGTACATAACCCCTATTGGGGTTCGAGTCCCTCACCACCCACATATGTAGGTAAATCCGAGTTCTATGTCCAAACCTTGGATGTAGTTCAAACCCTTGAATAGTGGATATATCTGCCAAACCTTTATATCCAGTATTTGATCTCTTGACTCCTTTATTCATAAG
>WLMW01000050.1 GCA_009700025.1 Actinomycetota bacterium | reverse complement strand
CATGAACTCTCAGTTACTTTCACACCTGCTGACTCTTCAAACTTCACCGATGTCACCGCAACTGTGAAGATAGAGGTCATAGCTGCAATCGTGGCTGCAACTGCATCGATTACTGGATTGAGTGCAACATATTCCGGCACAGCACATGCAGCAACAGTGACAACATCTCCTGTAGGCCTGACATATTCGCTGACATATAACGGTTCAAGTACTGCGCCAACTAACGCTGGCTCTTACACCGTTGTTGCAACGATTACACAAGCTGGATATTCAGGATCTGCTTCTGCAACGTTAGTGATTGCAAAGGCTACTCCAACTATCACATGGGCCACCCCGGCCAGCATTACAACTGCAGATGGCCTCAGTGCCAAGCAGCTCAATGCCACGGCATCTGTCGCCGGTGTCTTTACATACACCCCAGCGGTTGGCACAAAATCCCCCGTTGGCAAGAAAGATCTCTCAGTCAGTTTTGCTCCTACAGATTCCATCAACTACACATCAGTTGCTGCCACAAACTCAATAGTTGTAAAGGTCGCACCTCCTGTCGTGACAGCGACTATTGTTTTGAATGGAGCAACCAAGAAGTTGAATACGGCGCAGTTGAAATTGATTACGACGAAAGCTGCACAAACGGGCTCGATCGTGCGTGTCTTTGGATATGTAACCAAGACGAAAGATTCAATCAAAGATAGCAATCAATCCTTAGCTCGCGCTGTGACGGTTCGTAATCAGATTCGTAAGAGTTGGCCGTTTGCCACAGTAAGGTCATACGGCGAGGGATCTACGAGCGAACCACTTTGTGCTGGAGTCAATAACCTCTGTACGGTTATTAAGGTCTACGACAAGTAGGGTGTAAAACAGCGAAATCTAGGAATCCTTAGTGCCCCTTGAGGGTCCACAACCCAATTACCCATTATGGGATTATCCCCTATGCTATTGGTCTAGGAGGAATTCATGACGACAAGTCAGATAGTCGAAGTTGATGACCGTGGGCGTGCAACTTTAGGCAAAAACAATGTTGCCCCAGGTATTTATTTATTAGAAATTGATGCAAATGGAGTTATTTCGCTTCATCCTGCCAAAGTTGTAAAGAGCACACAGGCCAAGTTAGACCGGAGACCTAAGCTTATGCAATCGATAGATACTTTGTCCGCGACAAATAACCTAACACCCAGTAAACGCGGAAGGATAAAGAGGTCACCTACGAGTTGATTCGAGAACCCCACTACAGTATTGATACCGAGAGCATACTTAACAAGTTAGAGCGGGGTTCAGATACACGACTATTAAATGCAGTATGTGATGCCTTAGATCTGATTTGTGATGAAGGGGATTCTGCTAAAGCCCGTGAGGAAATGTTAGTTACGAAGAACGGAACGCACATCTGGAAAACAAATATTAAGGACACCCGGTACAACTGGTGTGTTCTTTGGGAGCCGCGCCAAGAGTTGGCAATCATTCACTATATTGGCGAACTTTAAGTTAGAAGTAAACCTGAAAGAACTTAACTTTTGTTACGATTAATGATACATACATTCATTCATGTCGAATAGGGAAAGGATATCTTTATGCCCAAGCATCAAAGTCACACTAATAGTGAGTATCCCGATCATGATATAATGTTCGACTCTGAAGAGGGATTGCAGGGCTACAACATGCATGTAGTGTCAATGATTTATAAAGCATTGACACAAAAAACCACAATTCTAAATGAAAAGCCAGCAGTGGCCGAATTTGGTGCAGGTCATGGGACCTTGGTAAGGATTTTCCTAGAAAAGTACAATCTAAAACCTGAGTGCATTGAAATAGACCCGCGCTTTATACAAGAGTTAAAGAAATCTGGATTCACTACTTTTACATCATTAAAAGAGGCGGCCAAGAAATACCAATTTATTTATACATCGAATGTGATCGAACACATCGAAAATGATGTCCAAGCCCTCAAAGATATGCGCAAGGCGCTCATTGAGAACGGCCGACTCGTCATTTATGTACCTGCACTTCCTTTTCTTTTTTCGAGTTTCGACGAGTCCGCCGGCCACTTTAGGAGATATTCGAAACGAGAGTTGATTAACAAAGTTCGTGAAGCTGGATTTACTATTGAAAAATGTCACTACAACGACTCCATTGGAGTACTTGCCTCCCTAGGCGTTAAAGCACTTGGCTATAAAAAAGCTACCAACCTGGGAAGTAAGAAATCTCTCATCTTTTATGATCGATGTATTTATCCACTGAGCCGACTCCTCGATTTCTGCGGTTTTAAACATATAATTGGTAAGAACCTGCTCCTAGTTGCAACTCATAAAAACACCGTCTGAACAGGAGTTTTCGTATGCTGATTAAAATTGGTGAAAATTTAGCGAAGTAAAATATCTGGCTAATTACTGCAGCTATCGCCACTTTCATGGGCATAAAAATCGGCATTCATCCGATCGGCACCGGGTGGATTGATATCGTTAAAGTGGCATACGAGAATCTTCCAAATCAGGCCAACTATATGAGCACCTCACCTGTGCCACTCATTCTTTACAGTTTTCTTGGCGGCAGTTATGCAATTTGGTGGGGGTTTCATCTCCTTCTATTTTTGGCCTGGTCGCTTTTTGCTATTAGCTTTTTATTCAGAAAATTTCCTGACTTTAAACTACTTACCGCATTTATATTTTTTGGTTCTCCTTTTTGGCTTTCACTTTTAGTTTTTATTGGCCACTACGATCTTTTCACAATCAGCGGAGCGTCTTTCGCTGTCTTTGCTCGTAATAGATACCTTAAAATCTTTGGAATTATTCTCGCTGCAAGTACAAATCCTGAACAAGCAGTAGTGACTTCGATGTTGATACTTCTTTTATCGGCCGTCCTTGGTCGTAAAGATGTACGCAAATTAGGGTTGAGCTACCTAGCGATTTCTGCACCAATCTATTTATTAGTCCGAATAGGAATTCAGCCAGTTGGCAATGCTCAACGAATCTCAATGATTACAACCGAGCTACCAGATTCGATTAGTACATCTTTCGGAGTTTGGACAATTCTCCCTCTAGTTATAGCTGGATCAATTTCAATCATGTGGTTCATCTTTGGGCATGACGCTCTTAGCCGTAAAAGACTATTTGCGACAGCTTGCGTTGTTTTCGTTATCCCAGCCATATTTGCCTTTTTCATATCGGATAAGACCCGAGTGGGTATTGCAATCTCAGCTGCAGTATTGATGATCACTTGGAAGATTTTCCTTGAGCATGCCCAATCCAAAGGCATGAATCCCACTATTTATCGCGAGCGGATTGGCCTTACGGTCATGCTGCTTGTCCTTACGCCATCGCTATATATTGATCGGTTAGCCGAATTTCGCCTGCCATATAAGGAGTTCATCGATTTATTTATGTAGGCCTGCATCCAGTAGCATTGCCAACTGCGGTGCTAATCGCAAGTGGGGCCTATAGCTCAGTCGGTAGAGCAACGGACTTTTAATCCGTGGGTCGACGGTTCGAGCCCGTCTGGGCCCACCGCTATATTCAAAAGAGAGGTCCAAATAGCGGCAGAAAGAGATGCCATGCTTAACTCAAAAATTTGGCGGCTTACTCGGTTTTACAGGGAATCGAAACTTCTAAATCGTCAAAATAAGTAGAGAATTTTCACCCCGCGAACAATAAATGTATATGCTAAACATCAACTATCTAAACCAAACATCAACTATCTAAATTAGGGGTGAAGTGAAAGATAATATTGATTGGGGGAAAGCGAATCAAATTATTGGAGAGGGCCTTTACTCAGGATTAGCAAAAGTTTTGATGGAAGTTTCACACAGACAATTAGCAAGATTTGGAAATCGAAATTCAAAGGACAATCCCTCGATTCTTGAAATAGGTGCTGGTCGAGGAGAGCATTTTGACTTCGTAAAGAATGATTTCTCACAATATGTGATGTCAGATATTTCCACTTGGGGTAAATCCACAATTGATGAAATAATAAAAAAAGATAAAAGAGTTAGTTTTGAAATTCAAGATATAGAAGAGCTCACATTTACTGACGAAACTTTTGACCGAGTAATTTGTAGCTGTGTACTAATCCACGTGGATCAGCCTTATTTAGCACTAGGAGAATTAAATAGGGTTACAAGAAGTGGAGGAACAATCAGTTTATATATAGCGGCAGATCCTGGGGTATTACTGCGATTGATACGATTCATAGTCACGGCACCCAAAATGAAAAAACTGGATGTCCCTTATGATCTTATTAATGCACTTTCTCACAGAAATAATGCGGGGGGTTTGATCGAAATGTGCAAGTTTGTTTTCAAGGATTCAAAGATGAAGATTTCTTATCACCCTTTTCGGATTAAGAGTTGGAATTTTTCGACACACATTATTGTAAATATCATAAAAAACTAGACTTTTTCACACACGAATAAAGTGCGGCGCACTCCTGCCAGTTCCTTTTTCACCACTTGCACTTTCATGATATTCCTCTTCAACATTGACCTTCCAAAGGTCGTGATTAGAACCCGTAGCGATATTTTCAGCTGCCAGGATCGCAGTCATCATGGAATGATCTTGATTGTTATACCTATGCATTCCATTGCGTCCTACAGGGTAAAGATTGGGAAATTCAGCAGCTAACCAGCTCCGCAGTACATCCAAACTCAATGCGTAATCTTGATCGTAAACTGGATATGCCTTGGGAACCCGAACAACATAACCTTTAACCACCTCTAGCGCAGGAACTAGTCCCAAGATCTCTAGCTCTTTGGCTGCAAAAGCAATCAAATCAGCATTGGTCATACTCCATAGATCATCATTCTCATTTACAAAATATTCAAGACCAAAGCAGGTTTTATCAGGCTCCGGAATCATAAAAGGCGACCATGAAATAAAGTTTTGGATTCTGCCCAATCTTACTTCGGGACTATGAATATATATCCAGTTATCAGGAAATGAGTACTGAAGTGGCACTACAAGCGCGACTGTCAGGAAATCTCGGTGTTTTAACAAATTAGCTGCATCAACAATCTCTTGAGGAGGCTTTGGGTTAGAAATAATTTTTACTAAAGTATTTATTGGCATTGTGCTGATTAAAAATTGAGCCGTTTGACTTGAACCATCAGAGAAAGTGACAGCCATTTCTCCATTTGATTGCAGCGCGATCTCTTGCGCAGCAGAATTAAAGGTTATTCTCGAACCTGCAGAGTTTATTTTCTCCGCGCAAGTTTCCCACATTTGCCCTGGACCAAACTTTGGATACTCAAATTCTTCAATCAGCGAGGTGATTTTTGTTCGCTTGATTCCAAAAGCATTAATTATTGCTCGTACTAGATTCAGATTCTTAATACGCTGAGCGGCCCAATCGGCTTGGATGCTGCTCGCAGGAATACCCCACACTTTCTCGGTATAAGTCTTGAAAAAAGTTCTATATAAACGCCAACCAAATCTAGCCGCGACCCAACCTTCGAAATTTAATTGAGACTCCTTGCTCGGTTTGAATACCCGAGTGGTTAAGTATGAAAAGACACAAGCAATTGATTCAAAAAAACCTAACCCTAATAGTGCATTCAGTGGTTTTAACGGGTAGTCAAAAAACTTTGATTTATAATAGATTCGACTCAAGCGCGGACGCAGTAAGAACTCATCGGCGGGAAGTATTTCATGCCAAAGTTCTTCAACAATTGAAACTTTTGTAAAAAACCTGTGGCCTCCAATATCAAATCGCCAACCCTCGCGATTGACAGTCTGCGATATTCCACCAACGACATTAGATGCTTCATGAACAGATGAGGTGATGCCGTAACGGGTGTTTAGCCAGTAGGCAGCCGTTAAACCTCCCGGGCCCGCGCCTATAACCGTTACCTTTGTATCAAATGAGTTCAATGTAGTCATACTTCTTTAAGAGCACTCCAAACTCCTTATAACTGTAATCAGTTTTTGTTGGCATGTAATTGTTTGGGAATTTCTTCTCGACTGTTTGTATGAGCAATCTATCAACCCAGGTAACATCGTGCAGAAGTTCAAAGAGAGTCTTCTGATCAACGACTACTTTCTCGATTGGAAGAGCTCCGACAAAGGCATTAATTGGCTTATTACTGATTTCATGATTGAACTTCAATCCAAAATCACGGGATAGCATTACGAGTACATCCTGTGGGTTAGTCGCTGCATAAACATGACTAATACTGTTGAAGAAATCAGATGCAAAAGTTTCGTAATTTAAGGCTAGTAAAGTTTGGTCTCCATAAAATTGCCTAGGGATAATCAAATGGAACTTGCCCATCCAATCTAAGAAATTTTCCTGAATTTCGAAATTCGTAACCCCATATCTATAAAGACTTAGTGCGCGTTTAATGGGATCTGAAAGGTAAGTAAATATATTCTTTCGCCACAGCGCCAATAGCTCGGCGATACTTAAATGACCTGTATAGAAGGGGTAGCTTCGTAAAACGATATCTGTCCAACCGGCTTCAGAGAGGTGGAGATACTGCTTTCCTATGATGGGCATTTCGGATAACTGACTATTGTCGTGGTCATTACCGAAGAGTTTGTGAATAGAGATTCTAGGTATTTGAAGAGAATCTTGGATATTTGCGCCTAAAAACAAGCCAGCGGTTTTCGGTATATGGAAAAAACCTAGGCTAAGTGGAGACTGATCCACAGCAGCCCCCTGGTTTTCTCGGATTTGGCCCGTCATAGTAGTTAAATCTTAGTTCTCACCTCGATAAAGAGATTCCGATTAGTGTTTATATATACCTTTTATATTGCAGCTGGAAATAGCCCTTTCTTGAGTGGCTTGGCCTAGGGTCAACCCCCGGCCAAGCCATAGGGTCGGATGGCTAAAGCCAACACGGGATTTTCGCCACCTGGCGGGCTTTTGGCGAAAAATCCAAATATTCACCCAGGTATGGCCTCAAAAAGACCGATTTCACGCTCAGGAGGTTTGACATCCATACACCCCTACCTCATACTTTTCCCATGCCCTTTTGGGCTGTTCGATTTTGCGTTCGGGGCCGGCCTGTGCGTGATTTTTAAATGAAGGAGCATCTCTGTGAATATCATCCAAGATAAAACAACTTTCTTGTTGCGTACAAAAAAGAAGTTGATTTTACTTCTCGCGTTAACACTCGCGAGTGGAGTGATGGGTACATCCTCTGCAGGTGCTGCACCTACAGCACCTACTGCTGCTCTGACTAAATATGTGTCAGAAGCTCAGAGTGCATCATGGAGCTTGCCATCTGAATTCACTCCAGATAGCTCGACATATGTTTATGCCATCGCAGGTGGCGATGATCAATCTAAATTTAATATCGATAGTGTTACCGGCACACTGTCATTCGTATCTGCTAGAGATTTTGAGAATCCAGAAGATCTTGGTCTTGGAAATACTTACCAAGTAACTCTTTCTGCTTCTGATGAAACTTCAACAGATTATGTGACTTATGTTGTTCAAATTACGAACTCTGTTCTCAATCCAATCACTGGTGGAACTTTCACTCACGAGCCATCATGGAGTGGAACTCTTACAACGGTAACAACCAACCAAAGTCCTTTTGCCAACATGACGATGACTGGTGGAGATACTTACACAGTAATTAATTCTACAACCGGTGCTATCACAGTTACAGCTGGTGGCCCTGAAGGAACACTCACATTACAAGTGACAGCAACTCTTGCATCCGGTGAGACTGCAACAACCACAGTTACTTTCAATCGCGGCATCTTCCAGATCACAACAACCTCACCAATTTCGATCAGTGAAAATACAACAACGGTTGCTACCTTTGCATCGAAATATGCACTGGGTACAGTTGCATGGTCCATCATTGGAGGAGTTGATTCTACTTCCTTCACGATTGATTCTGTTTCTGGTGTGCTCACTCTGAATAGCGACTCTGATTACGAGGTGCAGTCAAGTTATTCGGTAGAAGTTCAGGCGGACGACGGAGTTTCTACAGTGGATTCCCTCTTATTGACAGTAAATGTTAATAACGATGGTCCAGTCTTTGATACTGACACAGTCACGATCGATGTAGCTGAGAACACTGTGTTGGTCGGAAGCGTTGATGGTAACGTCACCCAAAACGGTCCAGCCTCTGGACTCACATGGACTCTAAGTGGTCCTGATGCAGCGACATTTAGTATCGACTCTGTAACTGGTGCGATTAGCTTCGCTGATCCAAATGGCGGAAACTTCGAAGAGACCAACACCTTCAATGTCACTGTCACTGCAACTGATACAAGTACAGGGCTAGAAACTGACAGCATTGACGTTGTCATCAATGTGACACCAAACGCAGGTCCAGTCTTTGATACCGACACAGTTACCCTCACCGTTGCTGAGAACACTGTGTTGGTCGGAACTACTGGTCATATCAGCCAAGTTGGTGCAGCCTCTGGACGCACATGGACTTTAAGTGGCGTTGATTCAGCGACATTTACTATCAACTCATCAACGGGTGCGATTAGCTTTGCTAATGGAACCGGTGGGGATTTCGAGGATACAAATACTTTCAACATCACTGTCACTGCAACTGATACAAGCACTGGACTAGAAACTGACAGCATTGATGTTGTCATTAACCTAACTGATTCAGGTCCAGTCTTCGATACTGACACAGTCACGATCGATGTAGCTGAGAACACTGTGTTGGTCGGAAGCGTTGATGGTAACGTCACCCAAAACGGTCCAGCGTCTTCACTCACATGGACGCTAAGTGGCGTTGATTCACTCACATTTAGTATCGACTCTGTAACTGGTGCGATTAGCTTCGCTGATCCAAATGGCGGAAACTTCGAAGAGACCAACACCTTCAATGTCACTGTCACTGCAACTGATACAAGTACTGGACTAGAAACTGACAGCATTGATGTTGTCATCAATGTGACGCCAAACGTTGGTCCAGTCTTCGATACTGACACCGTCACTATTGAAGTAGCTGAGAATACTGAGTTGGTCGGACTTGTCGGACACATGAATTCAACTACTGCAGTCACACCACTCACTTACACAATAAGCGGTGGCGTTGATTCAACAACATT